>JBFISV010000102.1:0-7852 GCA_041608415.1 Woeseiaceae bacterium | reverse complement strand
GGTCGGGATTCGCCGGCGAAGCCACGATGGCCGCCATGCGCCTGAATTACCGGTGGAGCGACGCGCTCAACACCATACTCGAGCATCAGCAGACGCTGGCCGGCGTCGAAAACGACCAGTCCACGGTCGGCATCGCATTCCGTGCGACCGAGAAACTCACGCTCGATGCGAAGGCGACGCACGGCACGCTCGGCGAGTCGGCAGAACTCGGCGCACAGCTCAACTGGCGCGGAAATCGTCTTTACGTGGCGCAGCAGTTCAACGACCTGGCGGCGAGCGGAACGAGCAATAATCGCCTGATCGGCATCGAGGCGCCGTTCGGGCCGGACGGCGCGATCTACAGCGAATACCGCTGGAGCGAACTCGCGCTCGGTGACCAGAAGCAGACCATGATCGGCGCCAGGCAGCGCTTCGAGGCGGCCGAGGGCCTGCAGATAGAGGTGTCGGGTGAGCACAGCGCCGAGAACGCGTCGAGCGGTAACGGCGGGGACCGCTACGCATTCTCGATCGGAGCGACGTACGCGAGCGAACGTGGCTTCAAGCTGTCGTCACGCAATGAATACCGCAAGGACAGCCGCAGCATCGCGAGCGAGCAGTTCCTGTCAAACACGCATCTCGAACTGGCGCTCGGTAACGACTTTGCGATGCTCGGCAAGTATCGCTTCAGCAAGAGCGAGTCGAGTGCGCAGGTCGGCCGCAACATCGACTTCACCGAAGCCAGCATCGGGCTCGCCTACCGTCCCGTCGAGCACGACCGGCTGAATTTCCTGACGCGCTATACCCGCGTCAACAACACGCCCACCGAATTCCAGTACGCGACAGTCGCCTCGGGACTGATGAGCGACATCTTCGCGCTCGACTGGTCTTACCAGGTATCGCGCCGCATAGAGTGGGTCGGCAAACAGGCGCTGCGCTGGAGCGAGAGTCCGGACGACCCGCTCGACCCGCAGTCGCGGACGTCCTTGAGCATACAGCGGCTCAACTGGAGTCTGCCGAAGAAATTCCTGCTCGGCACGGAATACCGCTGGATGAGCCAGGACGTTGCCAACGACCATCGCAGCGGCTTTGTGACAGAACTGATGTGGGGCGGCTTCGACCCGCTGCGCCTGGGCGTCGGCTATAACTTCTCGGACGTCTCCGACAGCGAGTATGCCGACTACGACTTCAAGACGACGGGACTGTTCCTGCGCGTCCAGGGGAAATTCTGATGGCTGCACTTGCGAAACAACCCACTGAAACCATGGGGTTCTCGGCAACGGACGTTCGCCGTGAGCGCCGCAAACGCTACCTCAGGCTGTTCGATGTCGGCGTGCTGCTGGCGGCGCTGATCATTTTCCTCGTGTTTCTCAATTTGCTCGTGCGCGTCGTCTTCCCGCAGGGCTCCAGGCTTTCGGAACTCGCGTTAATCGAAGACTCGGCTTTGCCGGATCACGGAGGCCGTGGGAACGTGGACATCGCCGGCGGCGCCGACTCGCTGGGCGCTTTCACGGCGTTCCTCGGCGACGTGCGCCGTGACGTGAAAATTCGCTCGGCGGACAGCATCGCATGGAAAAGTGCGAGTCGCGGAACCGCGGTCAGAAATCGCGATGCGGTGCAAACGTTCGCCAATTCGCGCGCCCGCGTCGACTTCACGACCGACAACACGCTGCAGATCGGGCAGAACTCCCTGGTCGTGTTCAGCAACGGCGCCGCCGATCCGTTTCTCGCGCGTCGCGAGTCGGCCGTGCTCGTGATGGAGGGAGAAATGTCCGGCGAGATCAATGCGGATTACGGAACCTTCGGCGTCGAGTTCCCGTCCGGCCTCGTCGAGCTCACGGCGGCGGATGGCGCGGATGAGCTCGTCAATTTCCGGATCGGCGTCAATCCGGACCAGTCGTCGACGATTGCAATCTATTCGGGCCGTGCCGATGTCAACGTTGCCGGCGAACATTTCCTCGTTACGGCCAACGAGGGCCTGACGATCGACAAGGACGGCACGACCTCGGGCGTAACGGAGCTACCGTCGATGCCGTCGGTCCGGCAGCCTGCCGGCAACCGTGTATTTCCCTTTCTGCATGCTCCACCGAAGGTCACATTCGCGTGGAACAGTACCCGCGGCGCGAGGAAGTACCGCCTGGAGATCGGCAAAAACGCCGGATTCGATGAAATCGTCGTCGACGAGTATCTCGACGACACCTCGTTCGTGCACGGCAATCTCGCAGCCGGAAACTATTACTGGCGCGTCAGCGCGGTTGCCGGCTGGGTGCAGGGACCATCGACGAGTGAGCGTCGCTTCCGGGTGGTACCGGACACGGAGCCGCCGCCGCTCGAGCTGTTGCCCATCGAGCAACTCTCGCTCAACGAGTACGTACTGCGCGGGAGCGCGGGTGAAGGCGCCACTGTGTACGCGGTCGGAAAACGCGTGATTACCGATCCCGAGGGACGCTTCGAAGTGCGGTTCAATCCCGAGCCCGGTGCGCACCCGGTCGTCGTCGAAGCCGTCGATGCGGTCGGCAATGTTTCTTACAGGTCACAGGTTCTCCATGTTTCCGGTGGCTCCAGGAGGAGTGAATAGCCATGCCGAGATTCAGCTTTCCCATTCGAGTGAAGTTCCTTTTAGTCGTGTTATTGCTGATCATGGTAGTGATGAGCCTCAACACGAGCACCATGGCGAACCTGTTTCGCCAGGATAAAACGACTTACATTCGTGATCTGACGGCGGTAATGGCGATGCACGTTGCCGAAGAGGCGGATTCGCTGCTCAGGCATTACATCGCCAATATGCGGACTTTCGGCGACGTCATCTACGACGGCCGCCTGGACCCGGCGACGAAGCAGGAGGTCCTGCGCAACCTGTTTCGCAATTACGAGGACATTGTCGCAATCGTCGCGCAGCGCGATGGCGCGGAGCCGGTAACGGTGTTCGACACGAGCGCGTTGACGCGGCTCGACGTGAGCCGCGCGGCCTTCCTCGAGCACGAACAGTCGAATCCGGCCGAGGAAACGACGGCGGGCAATCTAAGTGTGAGCATGGAGAGCATCACGGACGACGTACGGCTCGCGCGCCTCACGATCAGAATTCCGGAAACCGGGCAGACCGCAGCATACACACTGAGTGCGAACATCGATCCCGTGAAGCTACTCGCTGTAACGAATCGCTCGCGTGGCTTCAGGGCGATGATCATGGATCGCAGCGGCCAGCCGCTGTTTCAGAAAGACTCCGATGGGGCCGTTGTCTCGCGCAACTGGTCGGCCATTTTCGGCGAAGGCTCGAGCCCGACCGTCGGCACAGCAATGGAATTCGTCGCCGACGGCGTTCCGATGATAGGCGCGTACGCGCCGCTCGCGGGCGGTGAACTCTGGGCTTCGATAGAGATCCCGAGCAGTGTCATTTACCTGACGGCGCGCGAGTTGCTGTCGAATCTTACGGTCGTGGCCCTGTTGTTGTTTGCGCTCGCGGCGGTTGCCGGCCTCGTTTTTTCGCGGCAGGTTTCGAAGCCGCTCGAGCACCTGACCGATGCCGCCCAGCAGGTTGGTAAAGGCGAATTCGATGTCACGGTGGAGTCGGATACCAGCGACGAGATCGGCGAACTGTCGCGCACGTTCAACCAGATGATCAGAGAGCTCGGCGAGCGGGAAGCAAAGCTCTCGCAGGCAAATGCCGCTTTGGTTCAGTCGGAAAAACTCGCCGCGTTCGGTCAGCTGGGCGCCGGCATCGCGCATGAGGTAAAAAATCCGCTGGCGGGCATCCTCGGTTATGCGCAACTGACCTTGCGCAAACTCGACGAAGACAGTCCGTTCGTAAAGAACCTCAAGATCATCGAGACGGAGACGCGGCGCTGCACGGAAATCATCTCGAACCTGCTGAAATTCGCGCGCCAGGAGAGTATCTCGGCCGAACCGACCGACATCAACGCCGTGGTGGACGCAGCGCTGCAGATCGTCGATCATCAGCTCGGCGTCAACAAGGTCAAGATCCACAAGCAGCTCGGCACGGGGCTTCCCCTGTGCGAGGCAAATGCCAATCAGCTGCAGCAGGCAATCATCAACTTCGCCATCAACGCGCAGCAGGCGATGGGCGACGACGGCGGCAATCTCACGATTCGAACCCGGGCAGCCGATGCGGGCGGCCTGGTCATCGAGGTCGAGGACGACGGTCCGGGACTTCCGGACCATAGACGTGAGAAGATTTTCGAGCCGTTCTTCACGACGAAGCCGGCCGGCCAGGGCACGGGCCTGGGACTTTCCGTGACCTACGGCATCATCAAGGACCACGGAGGCGATATCGCGATCGAGGACGTGGCGGGCGGCGGGACGCGGTTCGTGGTCAGCCTGCCCGTGAAAACGGCGCTGGCCGCATGAGCGGGCCGCCTGCGACGAGACTGTGCGGCGGGTCACAGTGCAAACAGCCGGAATTTGGTTCACTTAAGGGATGAACGCTCAGGCACAGCCAAGCTTGCAGGATTCGCAGCTGGTCCAGGATCGGGTGCTGATCGTCGACGACGACGCCAGCATTCTCGGTGTCGTGTCCGAGGTCCTCGAGGACGACGGCTACCACGTCGAGACGGCAGGTTCCGGCGAGGAGGCGCTTACGATCCTCGGCGAGAGCGAGCCGTTCGCACTCGTAATGTCGGACATTCGCCTGCCCGGCATCAACGGCGTCGAGGTCCTCGAGCGGGTCAAGACCCTGAACCCTCGCACGAACGTGATCATGATCACGAGCCACGCATCGCTCGACACGTCGATCGATGCGATCAAGCATGGCGCATACGACTACTTGCTGAAACCGTTCGAGGACCTGTCGCTGATCTCGAGAGCCGCCAAGCGCGCCGTCGAGCAGTTCAATCTCGATATTGAGCGCTCGCAACTCATTCGCTCCTTGAAACTCTCGAACCAGGAGCTCGAGCGCGTCAATGAGGTGCTTCATGGTCTCGCAATTCGCGACGGGCTGACCGATCTCTTCAATCATCGCCACATCAATGAACTTCTCGATAAGGAGATCATGGAAGCGACGATCGATGGCTCGGATCTCTCACTGATCTTCGTGGACGTCGACAAATTCAAGGAATTCAACGACGAGCACGGGCATCACAACGGTGACATCATCCTGCGGGAAATCAGTTCGCTCATGCGGGAAAACGTGCGCAAGAAAGACATCGTCGCTCGCTGGGGCGGCGAAGAGTTCGTTATCGTATGTCCGAAGTCGGATAAAAAGACGGCGGCTTACCTGGCCGAATCCCTGCGGCGCGTAATCGCCGAGCATAACTTCATGAAAGCCGAGCTGGGACAGAGCGTCCAGATCACCATCAGCGCCGGCGTTGCCGCGCTGTTCGGGCAGAAGACCAAGGCCGCGCTCGTCGAGGCTGCCGACGCGGCGCTCTACGAAGCGAAGAACAAGGGCCGCAACCAGGTACGAATGTCGAGCTGAGTAGCGGCGCATGTCGGCCGGCATGTCAATCGCACGTTCTGCGCGGCTTGTGATAGCCTAAATCCATCACGCGTTTATGCCCGGGGGCGACCCCCAGGGTTTACGATATGGATATTCGCACGAAGCTGGCGCTGGCCTTCGTATTCGTCTCGTTGCTGAGCATGTTCCTGCTCGGCACGTTCGCCTACCAGGTATCGTCCGAACTGCTCGCGGACATCACGGAGCGGCAGCTCGACGCGCTCGCCGAGTCGAAAAAGCAGGACCTCGAGAACGTGATCGACAGCTGGAAGAATCACGTACGCCTGATTCGCAGCCGCACGCAACTGCGCGTCAACCTGCGGGACTACCAGGTCGAAGACGGCGGCGACGTGCTCGCGGAAATGCAGCGCATCAGCGACGATGCGCTGCGGTCGACGCAGCATGTCGAACGCATCACGCTGTTCGACCGTGACGGCGGCGAGGTCGTCACGGCGGGGAGCAATGGACGACCGTGGGCTGCCGCCCCGCAGGCGGACGGCGACGACGTGAACTACGCCGGCTTCTATCTCGACGCCGATGGCAAACCGCGCGTGGTGTTCAATTCGATGGTCTATCTGGACGAAGAGCGCATCGGCAGCATCGAGGTGGTGATCGATGTCGAGAACGTCGAGAGCCTGGCGAACAATCATCGCGGTCAGGGCGAGACGGGTGAGACGCTGATCATCGGCCAGGCGGCGAATGGCGACTACGTATTGCTGCACTCGCTGCGGCACACCGAACGCGACCCCGACTGGGCCGATCCCCCGGCATACGTTCGCGCGGCTGTTACCGGCCAGGAACGTCTGTTTACTGCGGGTGTGCGGGACTATCGCGGCAACGCGGTGTGGGCGGCGACGCGGTACCTGCCGGACGTGAGCTGGGGCCTGGTCGAAAAGGTGGACGCGGAAGAAGAGACCCGCCCGGTGCGCGGACTCCGCGCCGACCTCATCGACCTCGGACTCGCGCTCGGAGCGTTCGCCGTTGTCGGCGGCACCTTGCTCGGGCTGTACCTGGCGCGTCCCATACGAGACATCGAACATGTGCTGCGCCGGGTCCGGGAAGGCGAGAGTTCCCTGCGGGCCAACGACCGGCTGGACGATGAAATCGGCATGCTCGCGGAGGCACTGAACGACTACCTCGACGACCTGCACGCCGCGGCAGACCGAACACGAAAAAGATGACCGAAGCCCTCGATTTTCTGCGCCTGTTCGGCGGATTCGTGTACCTGATCCTGGGCGGCGACCTGCTCGTGCGCGGCGCGTTGGCGCTATCCAGGAGAACCTCGGTGTCGCCCATGATCATCGGGCTGACGGTCGTCGCTCTCGGGACCTCGGCGCCGGAGCTCGTCTTGTCCGTGTACGCGGCGGCAACGGGTTTCACGGGCGTTGCCCTGGGCAACATCGTCGGCAGCAATATCGCGAACGTGCTTCTCGTGCTCGGCGTGCCGGCGCTGATCAGCCCGATCGTATTCGAGTTTCGCGAAATTCGTGCGCAGACCGTATTCATGGTGGGCGTCACTGTCGTGTTCGTCCTGATGATCGTCGGCGGAGAACTGTCGCGGCTCGAGGGAGGCATGCTCCTTGCCGGCCTGGCGGCATCCTTCATATTCGTGATGCGAAGCGGCATCATGTTGCCCGGCGCCGATGCGCTCGACGAGGCGCAGCAATACGAAAGGGTACTCGGCATACCCAGCCAGGCCAGGGTGTCGGTATTGTTCCTGCTGCTGGGTATCCTGCTGTTGCCGCTCGGGGCCGACCTGACCGTGGAAGGCGCGACCTCGATCGCCAAGAGACTGGATATCTCCAACGTCGTGATCGGCAGTACCGTCGTCGCGATCGGCACCTCGCTGCCCGAACTGACCACGACCATCATTGCCGCCTTTCACCGCAGCTCGGGCATAGCGCTCGGCAACGTCATCGGCAGCAATCTGTTCAATATCCTCATGGTCGGCGGTGCAACGGCCGTCGTTGCGCCGCTGCCGGCTCCGCGGGAGTTTCAGACGTTCGACATTTGGGTGATGCTCGCGGCCGCCGTCGTCATGCTTGCACTGCTCGCCCGCAAAAGGCCAATAGGGCGCAGC
Source organism: Woeseiaceae bacterium (assembly GCA_041608415.1). Taxonomy (GTDB): domain Bacteria; phylum Pseudomonadota; class Gammaproteobacteria; order Steroidobacterales; family Woeseiaceae; genus UBA1847. The sequence goes on along the minus strand of JBFISV010000102.1, from coordinate 347 downwards.
GCGGGCGCCGTCTTCGTCGCGGCCTATGTGGGCTACCTGTGGTACCTGATCTGAGAAGCCGCGTTACTCGACGACGCTCAGGAGAATCAGATCGAAATTCGGATCGCCGGCGGCCGAGCCGGCCTCGAATGTGCCCCGGAGACGGACAGGTACGTGGGTGACGCCTGCGTCGACGTCCAGGTCGGCCGTAACCGACGGCGAGGTTCGCCTCGCGCGTCGCGCTCGGTTGGCCGCCCGCATTGGGCCGGCCTTCGAGCCGCAGTTCGCCGCCCGTCGTGATCCAGGCATTGCCATTTGAAGGACCGATTGCGGCGCCGTCGACCTCGATCCAGTCTCCGCTCAAGTTG
>JBFISV010000101.1:0-7898 GCA_041608415.1 Woeseiaceae bacterium | reverse complement strand
GCGGCCATTCGGACCGCAACCCGTTGGGACGACGGCTCTTTTTCCGCAATCCCGCGTTGCAACTCGCTTGAGTGGAACGACCACACGGCGCTCGCTGCGCCTCGGTCTTCAAGAAAAAGAGCTGTCGTCGCGGCCATGATCTATTTTGAGACAGGTTCCGGTTTCGGCGCCGTTGGAATGCTTCTCCGGGGGCGAATGCGATTAGAATCGGGTATCGACGCTTGCGCGAAAGTTTTCTATTGAAACATTCTCACGGCATTTTACGGGTGATGGCCGGGTTCATCCGCCGCTCGGGCCATGCCCTGCTCGTTCTCGCGGCAACCGCTCCGGCCGGGGCGGCCGCCGACGTGGAAGCCGACGCGTTCGCCGCGGGCGCGCCGATCGAGCGAGTCCTCATTCAGCGGCAGAACATCTTCGATCTCACGAATCCCGCCGAGAACAACGTCCTTTATCGTGCGTTCAATCGATTGCACATCGTGACGCGCGAAAAGACGGTGAAAAAGCAGCTGCTGTTCGCCGAGGGCGACGCCTACGACCCCCGGCTGATCGCGGAATCCGAGCGCATCCTGCGCGACAACCGCTATTTCTACGACGCCGCCGTCAAGCCCGTGCCGAATGCCGCCGGCGGCGTCGACGTCGAGGTCACGACGCGCGACGTGTGGACCCTGAAACCGGAATTCTCGATCTCGCGCGGCGGCGGCGAGAACAAGGTGATGTTCGGTTTCGAGGAGTCGAATCTCCTCGGTCGCGGCCAGCGCGTCCTGCTGACGCGGATCGACGACGTGGATCGCGAGTCCACGGCGTTCGAGTACTCGGACCGGCACATCTCGAGCCGCTGGTTGTCCGCACTGCTGCGCGTGGCCGAGAATTCGGACGGACACGCGCGGCGGCTCATCGTCGCGAAACCGTTTCACGCGCTCGATGCGCGCCGCGCCGCGGGTATCGATCTCTTCGATGACGAACGTCGCACCGCCTTTTACGTCCTGGGCGAGGAAGCGGCGGAATACCGTCACGAGCGAACGCGGGTCTCCGTCTATGGCGGCTGGTCCGCGGGGCTGAAGAAGTCCTGGGTACGCCGCTGGACCGCCGGATTCGTCTACGACGACAATCGCTTCTCGGCGGCGCTCGAGCCCAAGCTGCCGCAACTCATCCCTGCCGACAGGAAACTGGTCTACCCGTTCATCGCCATCGAATTGCTCGAAGACCGCTTCGAAAAATCGACCAATCACGATCAGATCGAGCGCTCCGAGGATTTCTACATGGGGACGCGGATGACGGCCTCACTCGGGTATGCGAGCACGGCCCTCGACGCCGACCGCGCATCGGCGATCTACGGCCTGGCCGGGACCCATAGCTTCGGCTCGCTCGACGACCGCGCGTTGTTGCTGGCGGCCACGGCACACGGCCGTCACGAGCGTGGCGACTTCGCCAATGCGCTGTTGACCTTCAACGCGCGTTATTATGCGAGACAATCCGACAAGCGGCTGTTTTTCGCGTTGCTGGACGTCGCAAGGGGACACGATCTCGACTTCGACGATCCCGTGGAACTCGGCGGCGACACGGGTCTGCGCGGCTACCCGCTGCGTTACCAGACGGGCGAGAGCCGCGCGCTCGTCTCCTTCGAGCAGCGCTATTTCACGGACTGGTACCCGTGGCGATTGTTTCGCGTCGGCGGCGCCGTGTTTTTCGATGTGGGCAGGACCTGGGGCGACAACCCCGCTGGCGGTACGGACCTCGGCTGGCTCAAGGATGTGGGCTTCGGGCTGCGATTCGCACCGACGCGCCTCAGCACGCGCAAGATCATTCACCTCGACATCGCATTCCCGCTGGACGGCGATCCGAGCATCGATTCCGTGCAGGTATTGTTAGAAGCGAAGCGCAGTTTCTGATTTAATCGTCGCATGCCGCAACCCGCGCCCAACCGGACATCCCTGCCGCTGCTGCTCGCGGCCTGCGCCGTCTCGGCGCTCGGTGCCTGCGCGTCATTGCCGCAGACGGAGACGATGACGGCGGCCGAGTCCGGCGAATGCGTCGTCCTCTTGCACGGCGTGAATCGCAGCTGGCGCGCGATGCGGCCGATGGCCGAGGCACTGCGCCAGGACGGCTTCGCGACCGTGAACGTCGATTATCCGTCTCGGGCCGGCACGGTCGAGACGCTCGCGCCCATGGCCGTCGACAACGGGGTCCTCGGCTGCCGGAGGATCGGCGCGAGCCGTATCCACTTCGTTACCCATTCGATCGGCGGTATTTTGTTGCGCTACGCACATGCAAATGCGCCGATCGAGGACATCGGTCGCGTCGTGATGCTCGCTCCGCCGAACCAGGGCAGCGAGATCGTCGACAAGACGCGCAACATCCCGGGCGCGAGCCTCGTCGGCGGCCGGGCGCTGCTGCAACTCGGCACCGACGAGGACAGCATTCCCGCGCAACTCGGGCCGGTCGACTTCGAACTGGGCGTCGTTGCCGGCACCGGAACGATGAATCCCTGGATGTCGGCGATGCTGCCGAACCCGGACGACGGCAAGGTATCGGTCGCGAGAACGCGCGTCGACGGCATGTCCGATTTCCTCGTCGTCGAGGACAACCACCATTACATCGTCGAGGACGAACTCGTAATCAGCAATACGCGCGCGTTCCTCAAGACCGGCGAGTTCCTGCACGGTCGGGGGCGCCACGAAGCCGGCATCGTGAACTGACGCGCGGCTCGCCCGGGCGCCTGCGATATCCGGGCTAACGGCGCTCGATGCGATGCCAGTTGCGGGTGCCCGACCGGCGCTGTCGCCAGCCATGATAGGGATGCCGGCGCAGCAGGTCGGGATTGCGGAATACGAGAACGAGCAGTGCACCCGCGGCAAAACCACCGACATGTGCCCAGAACGCGACGCCGCCCCCCGCGCGGCCGAGCGAGCCGAATCCGCCGATGAGCTGTACGACGATCCAGTAGCCGAGCATGGCCACGGCCGGCACGGCGAAGGTCGTGACGTAGAAGCCGAGAAACACCAGCATGTGCACGTGGACGCGCGGATACAGGACGATGTAGGCACCCATCACACCGCCGATCGCCCCCGAGGCTCCAACCATCGGCACGTACGACTGCGGATTCGCTGCAATCTGCGCCCCGGCGGCCGCGAGGCCGCACAGGAGGTAGAAAACGACGAATCGGACGTGCCCCATCGAGTCTTCGACGTTGTTGCCGAAGATCCACAGAAACCACATGTTGCCGACGATATGGAACCACCCGCCATGCAGGAACATCGATGTGAACACCGTTGGCCATGCGGTCCCGCCGCCCGGTGCGCAGATCGTCCGCTCACCGAGTGCGCCGCCTGTCCCGGCCGGAATCGCGTCAAGCAGATCGGCGGGGATCAGCCCCAGCTCGCAGATCGATCCCATGAGCGCCGGTTCTGCGCCCATACCCTGGACGAATACCCAGGCGAGGACGTTCAGGACGATGATGCCGATCGTCGCGATCGGCGTCAGAAAATGCGGATTGTCGTCGCGAACGGGAATCATGCGTTGACTCTGCAAGTCGCCTGCCAGCACGGATTGTGGCAAAGATATCCGCGCGCTGCCGGATCGGCGGGAATTTTTTCGACAAATCTCCGGGAGTGAACGAACTGCCGCGGCAAAAAAAAGCGGCCCGAGGGCCGCTTTCAATTTTTTGAGGACGCTAAGGCAGTACTGCTTTGTCGCGTCCGGGATCCTGGCCCGCGTTGCCGGTCTTGCGACCCGCCGTGTTGGCCAGTGCCCCGAATCGTTTATTGTATCGGGCTACCTTCGGCGTAACGCCATGGCGAGTTCCGAGTTCGTCCATCGCATTCCCTGTGCACCCTTCCCCGACTCACGCCGGTGTCGTTTGCACCCGGTTCGGCCGTTCGCGTCCACCGCCCCCGACACTTGTTTCAAGACCCGGATCTCGTCCAGCAGGGCGGTTGTCAACAAGCGAACTTGTTGGCGCGAGGCTTTCGCCTCGCCTTCGAATCTAAAGCGATCGACGCACAATTCAAGCCTTTCTTTTGTAATCGAATCGAGCCCCGAGCCAACGGCCGTAAATAACCGGGTGTTGCAATTTCTACTTCAAGTGCTTTGAGAGCAATGAATTCGCAATTCGCACGCCGGACTGCGCAAAACCCCGGGCCCGGCCGCAGCGCGCTCGCATGGCGGCCCCCGATTCCGGCGCAAAAGCCTGTCGCACCGCCAAATTGCGGTACGCATCGCGAAGCCGCGAGGCTACAATCGCCGCCTTATGACCACCTTCGTACTCAGCACGGTGGCGCTCCTCCTCGGCCCGCTCATTTTCGCGCGCGGACGCCAGCGGCCGGGTGTCAGGCAATTCCTCGACGGCTTCATCCTCGTCACGGTGGCGGGCATCGTCTGCGTCTTCATCATTCCCGACGCAATCGCGGCCGGCGGCCGACTGGCGCTCGTGTTTTTGCTCGTCGGGCTCGCGTTTCCGATTGCGATCGAGCGCGTCTTTCATCGTCTCGAGCACCAGGCACACGTCTTCATCGTCATACTTGCAGCAATCGGGCTCGTCGTGCACGCGCTGATCGACGGCATCGCTCTGCTGCCGGAACTCGGCGCGGCGACCGGCGGACCCAAGGCGGGCTGGTTGCAGTCCATGCCCGACAATGAACTCGCCATCAGCGTGATATTGCATAGAATACCGATCGGCATGGCCATCTGGTGGTCGGTCCGGCCGAGTTTCGGCACGCCTGCAGCCGTCGCGACGTTCGTTCTGCTCATCGGGGCAACGGCGGCCGCCTATTTTCTCGGGGCGGCGGTGATCGAAGTCGCGGAAGCGCGAAGCCTGGGCTATTTCCAGGCGTTCGTGGCGGGCTCGCTCGTGCACGTGGTGGCGTTCGGCGTCAGCCACGAACACACCGAACCCGCAATCGGCGCAGGCGCCTATTCGGGCTGGGGATTCCGCGCCGGCGTCGTCTTCGGCATGTTCATGCTGTTCGTCTTGCCGTACGTCGACTAATCGCGCAACAAAGAAGGATCTCAGATGAAGCAAATCGTCCTCACAATCACGGCGGCCATCGCGCACGCCGGCCCGCTGGCTTTAGCCGACGAGTCGACGGACCCTTACCTGTGGCTCGAGGAAGTCGAGGGCGAGCGCGCGCTGGACTGGGTGCGCGAACAGAACGCCGCGACGTTCGCAGAGCTCAAACAGTCCGCGATTTTCGAGGCGCTTTATACCGAGGCCTACGAGATCATGACGTCGGATGCGCGCATCCCGGAAGGCAAGATCGTCAACGACGAGTTCCACAATTTCTGGCAGGACGAGAAGCACGTCCGCGGCGTCTGGCGCAGCGCCAGCCTCGACAGTTTCATACGCGGCGAGCCCGACTGGCGGACCGTCCTGAGCATCGACGAGCTGGCGGTGCGCGAAGGCGAGAACTGGGTCTACAAGGGCATCGATTGCGTAGCTGGCGGCAGCGATCGCTGCCTCGTCGAGCTATCACGCGGCGGCAAGGACGAATCGGTGTTTCGCGAGTTTTCCCTGCGTGACAAGACCTTCGTTGCGGCGGGTTTCGAGGTGCCCGAAGCCAAGTCGAGCGTCGCGTGGGCCGACGAGAACACGCTGCTGGTCGCGACCGACTGGGGCGACGACAGCCTGACGGCATCGGGCTATCCGCGCGAGGCGCGACTCTGGCGCCGTGGAACGCCGCTGTCGTGTGCCCGGTTCCTGTTTCGCGCCGAGAAGGCCGATACCCTGCTGGCGCCCGTCGTGTTTGGCGACGGCGACAAGAAACACGCGTTCCTGTTGCGCTACCTGGCGGACTGGAACGACACTCAATACCTCCCTGTCATCGACGGCGAGGTCCGCGAGCCGCTCGGCATCCCGCTGCGGGCCGCGGTCGAAGGGATCACGGACGGCCGGGCGATCATCACCCTCGAGCAGGAGTGGTCGATCGAGGATGCACGGTACGAGACCGGCGACATCGTTGCACTGGATCTCGACAAGGCTGCGGCCGAGCTCGTATTTGCCCCGCGCCGCGAGCAGGCGGTCACGGCTGTCGGCATCGGCAAGACCGGCATCTTCGTCGAGATGCTGGACAACGTGATCGGACGGATCATGCGCCTCGAGCGGGGAAAAGACGGCTGGCAGGCGCGCAAGCTCGAACTGCCCGATAACGGCGTCGCGAAGCTTGCCGCCACGGACAGCGGCCGCGACGAGCTGTTCGTCACTTTCGAAAGCCCGATTCAGCCGACGACTCTTTATCACGTCTCGGCCGACGACGACATCGCGGTCGTCGCGGCCCTCGAGCCACTCTATGACGCGACGGATGTCGTCGTGCGCCAGGCATTCGCTCGGAGCAGTGACGGTGAGAAGGTCCCGTATTTCGTAATCGGGCGGCGGCAGGTCCTCGAGACGGGCGATGCGCCCACGATCCTGTACGGGTACGGCGGATTTCTGATCCCGATCCTGCCGGTGTACTACGAGAACCCGTCGCGGCCGCAGCACGGCGCGCTCGCGGGACGGCTGTGGATCTCGCGCGGCGGCGTGCTCGCGCTCGCCAATCTGCGCGGCGGCGGCGAATACGGTCCGCGATGGCACCAGTCGGCGCTCCGCGAGAACCGGCAGCTCGCGTACGACGACTATTTTGCGATTGCGGAACACCTCATCGACTCGGGACTGACGTCGTCTGAAAAACTCGGCGCACTCGGCCGCTCGAACGGCGGCCTGCTGCTGGGGGTTGCGCTGACGCAGCGGCCGGAGCTGTTCGCCGCGCTCGACATCGGCGTGCCCCTGCTGGACATGCGTCGTTATTCGAAGCTGCTCGCGGGCGCGAGCTGGATGGGCGAATACGGCAATCCCGACGTGCCCCGGGACTGGGCGTTCATCAGCAAGTATTCGCCGTACCAGAACCTGCGCCGGGGGCAGGACTACCCGACGGTGTTTTTCTACACGTCGACACAGGACGACCGTGTGCATCCGGGCCACGCGCGCAAGATGGCCGCGATGCTCGAGCACCTGGGCTACGATTTCTACTACTACGAAAACATGGAGGGCGGCCACGGCGGCACGGCGAATCAGGAGCAGCTCGCCATGCGCACCGCACTCGAATACGCCTATTTCGTGCGCATGCTGATGCCGTCGCGCTGGGACGCGAATAGCCGCGACCGCGCCGCCGGAGGCGAATGAGCCCGGGCCGGCGACCGCAGTAACCGGTGCAATCTGCGCGTCAGGCGATCTCGAAACGCGCGACGGTGCAGCCGACCGCGAATATCGGCAGCTCCGGCGTGTAGAACTGCAGCTCGCCTTTGCCGCCCGCGGCAGCCGCGGCGGCGATATACGTGCGTATCTCGAAGCCGCCCTGCCCGGCGTCGCGATAGGTCTCCTCGTCCGTGTAGGACAGCAGGCGCTGCCGGTCGTTTTGCATGAGCCGATCGAGAAACTCGCGGTCCCAGGCCTCGTTGATCTTCCCGGAGTCGGGCGTCGCGGGCCAGTGCGAAATACCGCCCGTGCCGACCAGCGCTATTCTCTCCGGTACGGCATCGGCTGCGCGGCGGATCGCCTCGCCGAACGCCCACGCGCGGTGCAGCGGCGTCAGCGGCGGTCCCTGGCAGTTGATGTTCACGGGAATGACCGGCATGTCGTAACGCGGCGTCAGGAAATAGAGCGGCACCATGATGCCGTGATCGAATTTCCACTCTTCGGCATAGGCCGTGTCGACCGTCTGCATGATTTCGGCCGTGAGCCTGCGCGCGAGGTCCGGTGCACCGGGAATCGTCGTGCGATCGATTTTCAGCCACTCGGGGTCTTCGATCGGTCCCTCGTACTTTTCGCCGAGGCCGATGCAGAACGCCGGCATGTTGTTCATGAAAAAATTGGCGAAGTGCTCGGCCGCCATGACGACCAGCGCCTCGGCCCCGGACGCCTCGATGTC
>JBFISV010000100.1:0-7914 GCA_041608415.1 Woeseiaceae bacterium | reverse complement strand
GCGTTCATTCGGCCCGTGGCTTTGTTGCGCTCCTTGCGAGTATCGACATACGCGCGGCGGAACGCGCCGCACCACAGGCCGAATGAACGCAACGTGTGCGACGAGAATTAATCAGAGTCTCCCTGGGTAGCAACGGCGGCGGCATTGAGCGATCATCGCGTTTCGAGACGGGACTTCGTGCAATCGGCGGGCGCGCTCGGCGGCGCCGGCTGGCTGCGGCTGACGGCACCCGCGATCGCGGGCATTGCACAGGCCGCCTGCACGGCGAAACGCGAGGAGGCTCCGTTCGAGACGCTCGGGCGTGACGAGGCGGCGGACTTCGCGGCCATCTCGTCGCGCATCATCCCGAGCACGGACACGCCCGGCGCAACCGAGGCGGGCGTCGTTTACTTTTTCGATCGCGCGTTCGGCGACGAGATGCGCGACGACCTGCCCTTCGCGCGCGCGGGACTCGCAGGCCTCAACGACGGCCTCGCGCCAACACGCTTTTCGTCGCTGTCCGCGGACGACCAGGACGATGCGCTGCGCGCCATCGAAGACGGGCCGTTTTTCGGCCTGGTGCGCTACATGACGCTCGTCGGTTTCTTCGCGATGAGCCGTTACGGCGGCAACGCCGATCACCTGTCGTGGGAACTCATCGGCTTCGAGGGCGAACGCCAGGCCTGGCAATATCCGTTCGGTTATTACGACGCCGCGATCCACACGGGCGATGACTGAGGGCGTGCAGTTCGATCCGCGCACGGCCGTCGACTTCGTCGTCATCGGGTCGGGTGCTGCCGGAGGCATTCTTGCCAAGGAGCTGTCGACGGCGGGACATGCCGTCGTGGTATTCGAACAGGGGCCGTATCGCCGCGCACACGACTTCACGCACGACGAATATGCGGTCATCCACCGTGACGAACTGGGTGGTTACGGCCCCGTCAACAGCGGCCAGACCTTTCGTCACGACGAAGCCGACGTCGCCCGGCCGCTGCCGCGGCAACCGGCTCGTTACGCGCAGACCGTCGGCGGCTCGAGCGTGCACTACACGGGCAATTTCTGGCGCTTTCGCGAGATCGACTTCCGGGAGCGCAGCGCACTGGGCCCGATTGCCGGGACCAACTTCGCCGACTGGCCGATCGATTACGCCGAACTCGAGCCGTACTACGCCAGGGTGGACTGGGAGATCGGCGTGTCCGGCGCACCCGGCGCGAACGATGCCTGGCGCTCGAAACCGTTTCCGATGCCGCCCCTGCCGGTCAACTCCTCGGGCGTACTCCTTGAACGCGGCGCGCAAAAACTCGGTCTCAACGCGCAGCCCGAGCCGCTCGCGATCCTGTCACAGCCTTACAACGGTCGCTCGGCGTGCATGAACTGCGGTTACTGCATGTGGTTCGGTTGCGAGTACGGCGCCAAGTCATCCACGCTGGCCACGATGATCCCGCTCGCCGAGGCGAGCGGCAACTGCGAGATCCGGTCTGACTGCGCCGTGTTCCGTATCGAGACCGACGCGCGCGGACGGGCCAGCGAAGTGCTGTATTACGACGCCGGGGGCCGGGAACGCGCGCAGCGCGCCAAGGCGGTCGTCGTCGCGGCGAACGGCGCCGAAACGCCGCGCCTGCTGTTGCTGTCGGCAAGCAGCCGCCATCCCGACGGCCTCGCGAATGCCAGCGGTTACGTCGGCCGCAACCTGATGTTCAACGCTCATGCTGCCACTTTCGGTGTGTTCGAGAAGCCGCTCAATGACTACAAAGGCGTGCAGGTCACGCGCATGGTTCACGATTTTTACGACAGCGACGAGACGCGCGGCTTTTACGGCGGCGGCGGGATCGATGCGCGCTCGCTGTGGTCGGCGACACCGATCCTGTTCGCGCTCGGCGGCATGCCTCCCGACGTGCCGACCTGGGGTGCGGCATTCAAAGAAGCGATGGCGCACAACTTCACGCGGCAGATGTCGATTATCGGCAGCACGACCTCGCTCGCACTGCACCGAAACTCGATCACGCTCGATCCCGAGAGCAAAGACGATCGCGGCCGCCCGGCAATCCGGGTCACCTATCGCGATCACCCCGACGATCTCGCGACGGCCGCATTCCTCAGGGACAAGGCGATGGCGTTGCTCGATGCCGCCGGTGCCGCGAAGTCGTGGAGCATGCCGGTCGAGCCCACCACCGGCGGCGAACACCTGCTCGGCACGGCACGCATGGGCGACGATCCGGCGACGTCGGTGGTCGACAGGAATCATCGCAGTCATGACGTGCCGAATCTTTTTATCTGCGACGGCAGCAGTTTCGTGACTTCGGGCCGCGGCCAGCCGACAATGACGATAATGGCGCTCGCGTTTCGTGCGGCCGACAGGATACGCGCCGCCGCTGCCGCGAACGAGATATAAAAAGGAGAATCCGCGCATGAAAAAACTCTGCCTGCTTGTGTCATTGCCGATAGCGTTGTCGATGCTCGCCGCCTGCCAGGTCCGCGTCGAGTCATCGCCCGACGTCGAATACCTGAAAGCCCCCGGCACCGAAGACCGCGACCTGCCGTTTTCCTCGGCCGTGCGGGTCGATGACCTGTTGTTCCTGTCCGGCGCCCTGGGGCTGGTACCCGGCACGATGACGCTCGCCGACGGCGGCATCCAGGGGGAAACCCGGCAGACGCTGGAAAACATCCGCTCTAACCTCGAAAGCTTCGGCTCGTCGATGGACAAGGTCGTGAAGTGCACGGTTTTTCTCGCCGACATGGGCGAGTGGTCGGCAATGAACGAGGTTTATCGGACTTTCTTCGCCAATCCGCCGGCGCGCAGTGCGCTCGGCGCGAGCGGTCTCGCACTCGACGCCCGCGTCGAGATCGAGTGCATCGCCGTCACAGGCTAGCGGCCTTTTCGGCGGGCATGGCGGCGCGCAGCAATTCATCGCGCCGCGCGATGAGGGCGCGGCGCCGGCGTTTGTCGAGCACGTCGCCGAGCTCGGACTCGAGGACCTCTTCGGTGAGCGATTCGAGCGCGTCGATCCATGCGCCGGTGAGTGTGAACGACTGTTCATCGAGGTATCCCGGCCTGCCCCGCGCTGTCGAGAATGCGTTGCCGTGCCCGATCAGCATGAGCTGCCAGTTCTGCGGATTGTAGATCATGCGCTGCAAACTGCGGCCCTCGTTGTAGATCAGCGCATCGAACACGTACATCGCCGACCACTGGATATTGAGCGGGCAGCTCGCCGAACCGCCGCTCCCGGCGGCGGACCGGGACGGCTCGTCGACCCAGTTTTCGGGCAGGAACTGCAGACTGCCGGAGCGTCCGTCGACCTCGCGCACCACCGCAACCGGAACGAAATCGAGCCCGAGCAACCGATCCAGCCGGTAGGCCGCCACGTCGGGATAAAGCCCGCGCCGCTCGCGCCGCGTGAACAGCGCCTCGATCGTGTGCGTGCCGTCGCCGAGCGTAACGATCCGGCGCTTGATCTCGTCCTCGCGGCTCGCGAGGATTTCACCCTGCGACAACAGGCGTTCGATGGTTTCCGGCGCCATGTAACCGCCGGGACGCGCGCCGACCTGCCGCGGGTGCGGCGCGGGCAGTTCCAGGTCGTCGTCATCCTCGGAGACCACGCCGAGCACGTCGTCGACGATGATCAGCGCGTGCCCGCGCCCGCCGTAATACGCGTTGAGCATGCCGGTGTCGATTTCGACGACGCGGCCGTCGAGGCGCTGCAATACGCGGCGGTTGGGCGTCGGCGTGTGGCCGATGACGACACGCTCCGCATCGATGGCCGCCAGCGCCTGCTCGAGCCGGTCCTGTTCGAACAGGCGGCTGCAATTCGCGTTGCCGCGGTACCAGAGCGGCCCGTCCAGCGCGTGCAGGTCGGACTGCCCGAGCTTTACGATCGCGTTGGCCGCCTTGATCGTCGTTGCAGGGGTACTCAGGCCCGGCAGGTAAGCGTTGACGATACTTTCGTGTTCGTAAAAGTTGTCGGTGGGCAACAGCACGCCCGCCTCCTGCAGCACGCCCATATTATTGACGTAGGCGAAGAGTTCGTCGCGCAGGCCTTCGTTGACGCCCGCGAGCCCGCGCTCGCCGATGAGCGGCGCAAGGCCGCCGTGGACGAACGCCGTCTTGTTGACGACGACGATGATCGGCTGTGCGAGCAGCCATGCTCCGTATTTGCCGTCGCTTGCAAATGCCCGCCGGTGGGCGAAAAAGCCCGCCGGGAATCTTTCGTCGAAGGCGACCCGTAGTGCGTCGAGTTCTTCGGCTTCGGCGAGGACCCTGCGGCTGTAATACCCGAACCAGCGATTCCGCTCGGCGGCCGTTTCCTCGTCGGCGAACGCGGCGTACTCCTCTTTCGAGACGTAGCGCAGATCGCCGACGAGATTCATTACTTCGTGATTGCCGAGCAGCACGTGAACCTTGCCCGATGCGATCTCGGCTTCGCCTTCGAGCCGCATCAGCAGGTCCATCGCCTTGCGCGAGTCCGGACCACGATCGAGCAGGTCGCCGACCACGACGAGGTGCGCGTCGCCGGCGATCCAGTGTCGCTCGTCGTCGATGACGTCGGCGTTTTCAATCGTCTGGAGCATTGCACCGAAGGCGCCGTGAACGTCGGCGATCGCGATCACGCGGCCGACGCCATCGAAACTCCAATCGCCCTCCGCCGCCGCCGGGTGCGACAACGCAAGGAAAATACAAGAAATCGCAATAGCTCTGAGCACTCGATGCCGTCCTGACCGTGGTGGCTCCAGTTTAGTGACAAGCCGGTCGCGCGGCAATTTGCTATGCTGATTTCCGACGACAGCCCGTGGATTCAGGTATGCGACCGACGGCACACAAGGTTCTGCTCATCGCGGCCGCGCTCCTCGTCGCGACCTGGAGTCCCGCCGCACCCGCGGCCGGACCCGACCCGCTCTTCGAGAGCCACGACGTGCTCGAGATCCGCATCCGGGGACCCATGGCGACCCTGATCGGCAAGCGGCCGGACGACGAGGACCTCCCCGCGACCGCGAGCTGGCGCGAAGCGGACGGCAGAGTCGTCGAGGTCGACATCGGGCTGCGCGCGCGGGGCAACTTCCGACGTCGCCGGGAGACCTGCCCGTTCCCGCCGATTCGACTCGATTTCAAGAAGTCCGAAGTCAAGGACACGCTGTTCGAGAAACAGGACAAATTGAAACTCGTCACGCACTGCCGCGACAGGTCATCCCGGCACGAGCAGGTCCTGCTGCGCGAATACGTCACCTACCGCATACTCAATCAAATGACGGACGTTAGCTATCGCGTGCGGCCGTTCCTCGTCACCTACGAGGACAGCGAATCGAAACGGCGCGACCTGACGGCCTACGCGTTCGCGATCGAACACAAGGAAAGAATGGCGAAACGCGTCGGCCTGCCCATGGTCGAGGTTGAACGGATTTCGGCGGAGGAGCTGGATCCCGCCTTTACGAACCTGATGTCGGTATTCCAGTACCTGATCGGCAACACGGACTACTCCCCGATCGCGGGCGCCGAGGGGGAGACCTGCTGCCACAACAGCGCCCTCTTCGGCGGCGACGGCACGGCGATACTGCCGGTTCCCTACGATTTCGACATGTCGGGCATGATCGACGCGCCGCACGGCGGCCACAATCCGCGCTTCAAGCTGCGCTCGGCGCGCCAGCGCCTGTATCGCGGCCGCTGCTCCTTCAACGCGCACCTGCCGGCGTCCATCGAGGCATTCGCGGATCAGAAGGAAGCGCTGTATGCGCTCGTCGAAAACGAGCCGCTGCTCTCGAAATCATCGAAGAAAAGCATGCGCTCGTACCTGAATTCGTTCTACAAGGTCCTCGAGAGCCCGAAGCACGTCGAGCGCAATCTCGTCGGCGCGTGCGTGGGAGCGGAGTAAGGAAATCGCGCGGTCCGTGCCCGGGGCGGACACTCGAATTGGGTCGGTATCGGCAAAACAGCGGGTAGAAAGCCGTTACGCGCGGACGCTGCGGAGATGCCTGTCAGTCGCGCGACCGGAGAAATATTATTTTATTGGGCCGGGTATGCGCACGGCCCACTCCGCGGAAACCTCGAAAAGCGCGCCATCGCGGGATTTTTTCAATAAACTGCGCGGAACGAAGTCGCTTGGCGCAACGACGTCACAGTTTGCGTTATCCGGCACTACGGGAACCTGGGCCCAATTGACGTTTTCAGGAAACGATTCATCGACCTTCGCCGACCACGCGCCGCCGTAGAATTGGTCGGATTCTTGATAAGCAACAAAAACACTTCCGGCCTCGTCAACGCACAAGCGACGAATCGACGCGACGTAACAGCAATTGCCGTCCGGGTCTTTCCGCTCGGCCTCAGGCAGATCGACGGAGGTCCATATCTCGCCTGCCGCGGAGTGATACAGGAAATTTATCGGCCCCTCGACTTGCCATTCGGAGGTCAGAAAGTATCCGAGCCGACTTGAATGCAGGAACAGAACAGGGACACCGGCAAGCATCCTGCCTCCCCGTGAGTCTTCCCCGGTTGCCTGCCCCAACGTCCATTCCCCGGCGCGGGTGGCAATGACTGAAATGAAGGCGTTGCTCGCGCAAAGGTAGTCGGGCGCGCCAAGGAACCAGATTGTTCTGTCAAGTCGCAGGCCCAAATAACGATATCCATGAACGAATATGTTCGACTCCGGGCAGCCGCCACGACCGCCGCGGTTTCGCTCTCTCAGCAGTTCTGCAATGTCGGATGGCAGGGATTCCACGGCCCGATTCTTGCGGTCGCATGGATCAGCACGCGCGACATTCGATAATTGCGCCGCCGTCGAACATATCAACAGAGCGGTGATAAAGGCGTAGGCGATCCTTCTTTTCACTGTCGGTCCTTGGGCCTTGGCGAGGGAGGTTTCGGGTCCCGCCTTCGTGCAAATTACTCGCCAAATATAAGCATACTTTCGGATTGGAGGAGAAGACGACGAGCAGCTTTATCGGAGGCGAGGTTTGGCGTCAGGCGATTTTCACCCGGCCGGCAACAACAAGAGCCATGGAGGACAAAGCGAACGCACAAACAGGCATAGAACCCGCGATTCGAACGCGCAGGAACGGCCAGGAGCAGGCGTTTGCAATGCGCAAGCCAGAATTTTTCCGCGGTCCCTGACGTCAATTCTGGCAGTATTTGTCGACCTGTACACGTGCTTCTTCAATAGTCTGTCGAGGTGACCGCGCTTCGGGCCGCTCAACGGACTCGAGGTAGGCCAGGGCAGCCTCACAACGTTTTGACATCATTCGCTCCCGACCGGAAACGAACTGTTCCTGGCGGTCTTCAGGATGTTCGCACAGCGCTTTGATATCTCGCTGCACGCGTTCAATCTCAATCTGACGAGCCTCGTCATCGAGGTACTTGCGCTTGCCCGCGTATACGTCATAACGGGAAACCGTGCGAAATGTTCCCTCCTCGTCCTGATAGACCGGTAATTGTTGTTGGAGCGAAATAAGCTGTTTTCTTGCGAAATTGCAGCGATCGCGACGCTCCAGGCGCTCTTTTGCCTCAGCTTCTGCCACCGCAATCTTTGCTTGTTTTTCCTCCGCGCGCCGCTTCGCGCTTTCCTCGGCGTGCTTTAAGAGTTTTGAGACGGACTCGTCAGCCTGCTTGGTTTCGCCTCCCTCGACGTGAATTACTTCACTCTCGGTATCCTGAGGTGGAGAATCGCCATAGTGGACGACTCCCTCTTTATCGACCCACTTGTATACCTGTGCCATTGTGGCAACAAAGACCAGGGCGATGACGAGGGCGAAGACCAACAGCTTTTTCAAGGGACAGTCCCTGCAAACCACACAATGACGCTAGGGAGGCTCTGATTAATTCGCGTCGCACACGGCGAATGGTAGTCGGGCAAGGTAAGGCGCGAGGAGCGACCTGTACTCTACGTACACGAGTGACGAGCAACGCAGCCTTGCCCGACTACCATTCGTCCCACGATAATGTATTGAAAAGAT
>JBFISV010000099.1:0-8067 GCA_041608415.1 Woeseiaceae bacterium | reverse complement strand
GCCGGGACCGACCGGACCGACCGGACCGACCGGACCCCAGGGACCCCAGGGACCCCAGGGCATCGGCGTCGGCAGCCTGCCGACCGACTGCACCGTGAATTCCACGGTTCGCTGGAGCGGCAGTGCCTGGCGTTGCGAGAACGAACTCGATACCTGCCCGGCCGAGTATGTCGCCATGGTAAACAGCGCGATTTCCTGGTACGTGTCGCAGGGCGGCAACGTCGCGAACGGGCTCGATGTCAACGAGGCCGATACCGGCAACCAGCGTCCCGTATGGAAAATCCAGGACACGACCACTGTTGCGGCGGAAAACAAGACGGTCTTTCTGAGACTCAGGGCGCCGAATCTGGAGGGCAATGCCGTGGGTGAAAACGTGCATTTTCAGATCCGTGCGTACTTCGAGGATTACGACACCTTGCCGTCGTACGACGACTGGGACCTGCCGTACAACGACGCCGATCCCAATGATCCCGACAACGCAATTATGCATACGCATATTTACTCCCGGAAACAGGCCGCGGATTGCACCGAGGAGCTACGCCAGATCGGTTTGTTGTACTGACACCGCGCTGGTTTTCGACGCACAGTTCGGCTGGCCCGCGCGTCGCTCCGGGAATCGGTTGCGGCACGCGGGTCCGTCCGCGCGAGGCGCCCGTACGTCACAAAAACGAATTCGCAGGCTTTACAAGATCGCCAAACTCCCTCATGGTCGGACGCTAACCGGCAGGCCGCCCGGCTCCGCCAAAAAGCGGGCGGTCACCTTGTAACCTTCGGATCGAGTCTGCAAAGCTACTGTCTGCCATGAGCATTCTTAAGGTTTGGCCGGGCGGGTATCATTCGCGCCCGATCGAGTGTCCATGAAGAGGGGAGCCGGACGCGGCGAGACGTCGCTGCCGATGCGGGTTCGCAGTATTCACGTCGCACTGCTGGCTCTCGTCACCGCGCTGGTTTTCTCCAACACGCTGAACAACGAGTTCCACCTGGACAGCATCTACCGGGTCGAACAGAACACCGAGATTGCCGAGTTCTACCCGCCGTCGCGGTTTTTCACCGACTTGCGCACGGGCAGCACCATTCCGCAGATCGCCGAGTATCGCCCGCTGATGCCGCTGTCACACGCGATCGAGAGCGAAATCGCGCGGGTCGTGGGCGGCGACCGGCTGGCGGCGTTTCATGTCGGCAACATCGTGATTCATATCGGCAGCGTCATCCTGGCCTATTGCCTGTTTTCGGTATTGATCGCGGGCTGGGGAGGCCGTCAGCCCGAGCTGGCACTGCATCGCGGACACGTCGCGTTCGCGGCCGCGCTCATTTTCGCGGTGCACCCGGTCGCGGGGTCGTCCGTGAATTACATTGCCGGGCGCGACCTGCTGTTGATGGTGTTCTTTTTCCTGTCTTCGTTCCTTGCTTACGTTTACATGCGCCGGTCCGGCGACTCCTGGACCGGCTGGATCGCGGCCCTTGCTCTCTTGTGCCTCGCCATTCTCAGCAAGCAGGCGGCGATAGTGGCGTTCGGGCTCGTGTTCCTGTTCGAGTGGATACTCGTCGGCAGCCGAGTGTCGGACTGGCGCCTGTGGGCCCGTACGGCGATGTTCAGCTTGCCGACCGTCGGATTCTTCGTCCTGCGGTCGCTCTGGATCATCAAGCAGCAGCCCGCGGCGGAGTTGCGCCTGCCCATCGATATCTGGTTTCCGCTCACGATGGCGAAGGCGCACCTGTTCTATTACCTGCGAAATTTCGTCTGGCCGTTCGAGATGCGGGCGCTCGCGCGATTCGATATTGTCGACAGCGTCGCCGACCCCGGTGTGCTGCTCGGTGCGGCGTTCATCGTGGCGTCGCTGGCGCTGGCATTCTACCTGCGCAACAGACGGCCATTGATTGCGTTTGCGATCGTAGCGTACTGGCTGCTGTTCGCCCTGACGGCATCGATCTTTCCATTCCGCTACGTCGTGACAGACTATCGGCAGTACCTGCCGTCTGTCTTTCTCTGCCTCGGTGTCAGCCTCGCCATATGCTACCGGGCACCGGGTCGCGTCGCCGTCGCGGTCCTGGGTGCGATGGCGCTGTATTTCGGCCTCGCGTCGTATCACATCAACGGTCACTGGAAAACGGAGGAGAGTTTCTGGGCACAGAGCGTCAGGTACGGAGGCACGGCGCTCGCGCACACGAATTACGGCCTCGCCGTGGGGCGGCGCGATGCGCAATTGGCCGAGCAACACTATCTCATTGCCTTGCAACAAAATCCGAATCACGTTTACGCGAACATCAACCTCGGCATGCTGTGGATCAGCCAGTCGAGGGTCGCCGACGGGCTCGCGCTGCTCAGGAAGGCGACCGAACAAAACCCCGACTGGGCGTTGACACACTACTGGCTGTCGCGAGGGCTTACGGCCGCCGGTCGCAGCGAGGAAGCGCTGCGCGAGCTGGTTCGCGCCGCCGACCTGGATCCGCGGCGGCTCGAGTATCAGTACGAGGCGGCCGAGGCACTGGATCAGAGCGGCGATCGGCAGGGCTCGATCGCCTACCTGGAGCGGATTGCGCGCATCGACGCCGATTACAAGCTGACGGGCTTTCGACTCGCATTCGCCCACCAGAGCACGGGCAACGGCAGCGCCGCGATCGCGGCGTACCGACGTTTCCTCGACACCCATCCGGATCACGTACAGGCGCATTTCAACCTCGCCTACGCCCTCATGAAAGAGGGCGCGAACGAGTCCGCGATCGAGCACTTCCGGCGTGTCCTGGTGCTGCGCCCCGCATACGCGGAAGCGCATCTTCATCTGGCGCACTGCTTTCGTGCATTGGGTGAGCCCGCGCTCGCCGAACGGCACGAGGCGGAATACCGGAGGCGCCGATGAGACGCGGCGCAACCGATCCGGCCGATCGCTCGATTGTCGCGGGCGTGGCGCCCTGAATGCAACGGCAGCGCCAGTTGTTTCGCCGCACGCTGAATTTTTTCGGCGGCTTGCTGGGTATCGCGGGCATTGTCTTCGTACTCTTGCAGCTGCGCGAGAATGCGGACCAGATCGCGTTCGCGAATCGCGGGACGGGCTTCTGGCTGGCGATGGGAATGCTCGCGGTCGTTTACGCTGCAGCCAACGTGCTGCTCGCGCGGGCCTGGTGGCGGCTGCTGCTGGCCCTGGGTGCTGATGCGCCGTGGAAGCTCTCGCTCAGGACCTACGGAATTTCCCAGCTCGCCAAATACGTGCCCGGAAATATCTTCCATCTCGCGGGACGGCAGGCATTGGGACAGGCCGCCGGCCTGCCGGGCAAGGTCGTTGCCAGCTCCATCCTGTATGAGCTCATCCTGATTGCCGGAGCCGGTGCGCTGCTGCTCGCGCTCGTGGCGCCCTCGCTCGCATCCGGATTAAAGTCGTCCTGGGGCCTCGCTGCCTACCTCGTGCTCCTGCCGGGCGTCCTGTTCGGAATCCGACACCGGCTCGGATATCTCGTCGCCCGGGGGTTCTTTCTGCAGTCGACGTTTCTCGCGCTGTCCGGCGTCGTATTTCTTGCCACGCTTGCTCTCGTGGAACCGGCGTCGCTGCAGGCCGAACACTGGCCGCTGATTTGCGGTGCTTACGTGACTGCCTGGCTGATCGGATTACTCACCCCCGGGGCTCCGGCGGGATTGGGCGTGCGGGAACTCGTGTTGCTCGTCGTGCTCGACAGCGTCGTTTCGGCGGGCGCAATGCTGGCCGCGGTATTGCTGTCACGCGCCGTTACGATGGTCGGCGACGTTTTGTTTTTCGCGGCCGCTGCGGCGCTCGGAAAGACGCAGTCGTCACGGTGATGGCGCCGGCGGTAACCGGACAATCAATCTTTCGGCGTGGTCACGGTGCACAGCAGCATCGTCCAGGGTAGCGGCGTTTCCACCCTGACGACATTGAAATGCCGGGATACGAGGTCGACGAACTGCCGCGTCGACCACCCCTGGAGGTGGCCCGGCGTATTACCGAAATCCGACCAATACTTGCCGCGCGCCATATTGAGGCAGCGCCAGAGCGGCTCGCGCGGGACGCTGAAGATGGCATGGCGCCGTGCGAGCCTCGCGACGTTTTGCAGCGCGAGTTCGGGCTTCTCGAGGTGCTCCAGCACTTCGCAACACACGACAATGTCGGCCGCGTCCTCGGCCGGATCGAGGTCGTAAATGCTGCCGGATCTGAACAGCGACTCCGGCATGCCCCGGTCCCTGGCGTTCTCCCTTGCCATACGTATCACGGCCTCGGCAAAATCGCTGCCGCGGACCTGAAAGCCGCGCCGGTGCCACTCGAGAACCCAGTAACCCTCTCCACAACCCACCTCGTGTATCGAACCGGGACGTGCTTCGTCAACCAGCGCGTCGAGCGACTTTGCGAAGCCCCGCATCATGCGCCGCACGATCGGGTTGCGGGACCCGTACTTATCGTACGTATTGCCGATAACCACGCCTCGCTCTTCGGCTCCACCGGCTATTTTCATGCGAGGCACGAGACCCGAGTGTCCGGAGGCATGGCAATCACTTCGCAGGCTCGTCTCGCTCACGAACTTCGAGCTCCATGCGTCGGACCTTTTCGAGCGTCATCTCCGTCAGTTGTCGATTGAACGAGATCAGGTCGGCGACGAGCCCTATCACCAGGGTCACGAAACCGATGATGAGCAATACTCCGCCCAGCACGAGGGACTGCAGATGGCCCTCACCGCCGCTCGTGAAGAAATAATACAGGAACCGGACGATCGGCATTACACCGATCAGGCAGAGCACCAGCCCGATCGTGAAAAAGACACGCAGCGGTTCGTACATGCTGTACATGCGGATCATGCTGCTGATCTGGTTTCCCACGAAGCTCACGATGCCCGTGGACAGGCGCGAATCGCGGGTCTTCGGATTGACCTCGACGGGCACGTGCGTAATGGCCATGTTCTTCTTGCCGGCCTGGATGATCATCTCGATCGTGTAGCTGTAGGGAGAAACGATATTGAGCTTGAGCGCGGCTTCCCTCGAAATCGCCCGGAATCCGGAGACCGTATCGGGAATGTCGGTTCCGGAGAGGTGTCGAACGACGCTGCTGCCGAGCCACTGAAGGAGCTTCTTGACGGCGGAAAAATGCTCGATTTTCGCCGTCTGACGATCGCCGACCACGATGTCGGCCTCACCGTCGATAATCGGGCGCACCAGCCGGCGAATGTCCTTGCCCTTGTATTGATTGTCGCCATCGGTATTGACGATGATGTCCGCGCCGAGGGACAGACAGGCGTCGAGGCCGCGGCGAAACGAGCGCGCAAGGCCGACGTTGTTAATGTTGCGGATGATATGGTCGACGCCGAGTTCCCGCGCGACCTCCACCGTGCGATCGGTACTGCCGTCATCGATGATGAGCGTTTCGATCTCGTCGACGCCCGGAATCTGCCGCGGCACGTCCGCGAGCGTCTCGGGCAGTGTGCGCTCTTCGTTCAGGCAGGGAATTTGAATAATCAGCTTCAAGGGCAGGGTTCTGCTCTCACGTCGAAAAACGCGGCGATCGGTTCGGGGCGGTTCTCTGCAGCTTCTCTCAAGCCGGGTGCCGATATCGGAAAAGGAGTCGATTCTAGCAGAGCCCGGGTTAGGCGTTAACTGACATCGCCGATGCTTGTTCGCCGACATTTGCCATGGGCCGCGACCGCCGCTCAAAAATCAGAACGGAGCGCGTCCGGTAGAATGCCCGGAGCCTTGCGGCTCGCAGCCGTATTACCGATTATCCGTTTGCAGAGCCGACGCACCGCGGTATCGATTTCCGCAGCCGGCTGCCGGCAGGTAACGAATGCCAACCCGACATGACTGACGTGACCCACCTCGACGTGCACGCCCGCAGGCTGATCGCCGTGCTGTTTTTCGTGCTGCTCGGCTTTGAGGTCTTTTTCGTGCTAGCGGATGCGTATATCAACGTGGGGCGACTGACCGAGCTGGGTCCGGTACGCCGATTCTTCAACATTACCCGTGAGGACGGCGTCGCTTCCTGGTTTGCCACGACCCAGACCTGGATGCTGGGTCTGACCGCAGCGCTGATGTACGCTCTCGCCCGCGCCGGGGGTGCCGATCGCTGGCGCCGCATCGGGTGGGCCGTCATCGCGCTGTTCCTGCTTTACATGGCGATGGACGACGGTGCGAAGTTCCATGAGCGGATCGGCTCGTCCGTGAAGGAAGTTTTCCAGGACGCGGACGCCGACAGCGATTCGCGCCAGGTGTTTTTTTTCCCGAGCTACACGTGGCAGCTCGTGTTCCTGCCGATATTCGGGGCATTCGGGGCGTTCCTGTTGTGGTTCCTGAACAGGGAACTGCGGAATTCACGCGATAAACTGCTCGTCGTCGCGGCGCTCGGACTGCTGGTACTCGCCGTGATTGCGGATTTCTTCGAGGGTCTCGACATGGATCACCCTCTCAATCTTCATGACCGGATCATGAAAACCTGGGACCTCAGCGCCTACCAGGTGCGGCACTTCTCCAAATCGCTCGAGGAATTCACGGAAATGCTGTCCATCACCGTCTTGTGGACCGTGTTCCTGCGGCATCTCGTGGCGATCGCGCCCGAAATCAGACTCCGGTTTCTCGATCGAGGCCGTTGATTCGCGCCGTCGTCGGCGGACGCGTTGCCGCTTGCGCCGGACTCAGTCGATTTCGGACAGGAATTCCTCGAAATGCTGCATTGCGCCGCTGAATGGCCGTGTCGGAGCATCGGCGAGTACGCGATCCCAGCCCGACGGCTGCGCGTCGGGGACCGCCCACGTGCGTCCCGCCATCGCGCGGGCCCGTTGGACCTTGCCGCCGCCGCAGACGATAATTTCTCCGCTGGCATCGCAGTCGTCGCCGGCAAGCCAGCCGACGACCGGCGCCACGTGGCGGGCGGCGATTCGCTCGCCGACTCGATCGGGCAACTGCTGGTTCGTCATCTGCGTCGCGGCATACGGTGCAATGGCGTTCGCACGCACATTTTTTCGCGCACCCTCGAGGCTTAAGGAGTGCATCAGCCCGATCAGCCCCGCCTTGGATGCGGAGTAGGCCGGCAGGCCGAATTCGCCGAACAGGCCGGCGGTCGAGGCGCTGATGACGATCGACCGACGTTCGACGTCGCACATGTTTCGGAACGCCGGGAGAAGCGCATTAACGGCGCCGAACAGGTTGATCTCGACGACACGGCGGAAATCCTCGGGGGACTGGTTGTAAAACCTGGCGTTTTCGGCGATGCCGGCGTTCGCGACCACGCAGTCGAGGCGACCGAATGTTTCGAGGGCCAGGGCGAGCAGCCCGTTGCCGGTGTCGGCGTTTTCCACGGGACCGTAGTCGGCGACGGCGCGCCCGCCATTTGCGACGATTTCTTCCACGACGCGATCGGCGGACGACTCCCGCTCCCCGCCGTGACGGCGATTGTTGACGACGACCTGCGCACCGAGAGCGCCCGGGTGCCGCGCGCAGGCGGTGCCGATTCCCTTGCCCGCACCGGTGATCACGACAACCTTGTTTTTCAAGCCCGACAGTTTACTGATTTAGCAGAGAAAAAGGCGAGGCGCAGAGTGACGACCCGCCGCTCCCGAGCAGGACGCGTCGGCGGCGCCGGCTCCGAAAGTTACGGGTGAGACCGCACGTGCATGGACGCGTGGATTGACCGCCCTGATCGCTATACCGAGAGGCCGGATTCGAAAGCTTGCGTTTGACGGGCGCGATTCAAAATACTGCAGACAATCGGTCGCAATTGAGGTAGTTTTCACCCATATAAGAACACCCGAACCCCCGAGGCAAACGCATTGGGCCTTGCCCGACGGAACGAGGGGCCGCGGTCAAAATTCAAACGCCCGAAACTCTCCATCCTAGAGGATAGGAGGCAGTATGCTCGCTCATAATTTGCTTAACGCCGAACTTTCGTTCAAGGCCGGTAAATATACGCATCTCCCCAACACGGTGTTCATTCCGCGCGACCGCAAGACTTTTCCTGTGACTGTGCAATGGGCAACCGAAGCGAGCGACACCTTTGTCGTGGGGGCGAGCCACCGGGAAGCCCGGCGGGCATGGTGTCTTCTCGACGACAATTTGCAACAGCTGATGGCCGAAAGCGGTGC
>JBFISV010000098.1:0-8094 GCA_041608415.1 Woeseiaceae bacterium | reverse complement strand
TCGTCGGCGTCGGTGCCGTCGCAGCCCGCCAGGTGCACGAGATTGAGATACGTGAGGTCGCCCTGCTCGGAGATCGCGCCCCAGGTGCCGCAGATCGTGCTGAGGGTCGCAGGGATCATGCCGGCCTCGATCGCGCGCGCAAACGGCTTGCGCAGAAACGGCGAGAACATCGTGTCTTCCTTGCCGCTCGTTTCGATGCTCCACTCGCCGCCCTCCCAGTCCCTGTAGGTTTGCGGGTCCGCCTTGACGTGCTCGATGAAGCGCCGCTTGTCGACGCCACTCATCGAAAACATGACGGATGCCGCCATCATATCCTCGCGCGGAGTCTTGTAGCACGGTGCGCCGGCACGCGCGGCGAGGTCCGCGTCGCCGGTCGCGTCGACGACGCGTTTCGCGACAATGGCCTCGCGGCCCGACTTGCTTTCCGTGATCACGCCGCGGATTTCGCCGTCCTCGACGATCGGCAGGACGACGAGGCGATGCAGCATCGGCTGGACGCCGGCCTCGGCGACGAGCACGTCGGCGACGTGTTTGAACGCCTCGCCGTCGAGCGCGTGGCTGTCGGATTGCGGCTCCGGGTTGGCAGCCCCCATCGCTTTCGCGCGTTCCTCGAACTCGATCCCCACGCCCTCGCTGTCGATCGTGTTTTCGTGCCGGTACCAGGCAAAACCCTCGACCCCGACCTGCGTGATGTTGCCGCCGAAACAGCCGTAGCGTTCCAGCAGCGTCGTCTCGGCGCCGGCACGCGCGGCGCCGATCGCGGCCGCAAGGCCCGCCGGTCCGCTGCCAACGACAAGGACGTCTGTCTCCAGAATGACGTCGACGCTGCGCGCCGCTTCGGTGATCTGTTTCATTTGATGTCCTGGTGCAGCGGCGGCCGCCAACGGCGGCGCCGGCAGCAATGTGCTAGTGTCCCTGTCGCTTTTCGCAACGTGTACGATGCCCGTTCGCGCAATGGTAAGTCCTTAAAACCGCGGAGTCGAAGGAAGTGGCGAGAAAAAACGCGGAGTCGCTGGTGTTCGATTACGTCATCGTCGGCGCCGGGTCGGCGGGGTGCGTGCTCGCAAACCGGCTCTCTGCCGATGCGGGAGTCTCGGTGCTGCTGCTCGAAGCCGGCGGCGCCGATCCGCTCTGGGAATGGCGCATCCGCATGCCCGCAGCGCTCGCGTACCCGATGAACGGCAAGCGTTACAGCTGGGATTACCACACCGAACCCGAGCCGCACCTCGGCGGACGCAGCCTGCACTGCCCGCGCGGCCGGGTGCTCGGCGGCTCGTCCTCGATCAACGGCATGGTGTACATCCGCGGCAACGCGCTGGACTATGACCGCTGGGCGAAAGAGGATGCATCGCTCGCAGAGTGGGACTATCGGCATTGCCTGCCGTACTTCAGGAAAGCCGAACGCCGCGAGGGCGGCGGCGACGACTACCACGGCGATGCCGGTCCGCTGCACGTCACGCGCGGGCGCGCCGACGGCCCGTTGTTCGCCGCATTCGTCGCAGCCGCGCAGCAGGCCGGGTATCCGTACACGCCCGACCTGAACGGTTTTCAGCAGGAGGGCTTCGGCCCGATGGACCGCACGACCGAGAACGGCCTGCGCGCGTCCACCTCTGCCGCGTATCTGCGACCCGTGCTGCGACGGCCGAATCTCAGCGTGCTGACGGGCGCCGAGGCGCGGCGCATCGACCGCGACGGGCGGCGCGCGGCGGGCATCGATTTCGTGCACCGCGGCCGACAGAAAAAAGCGATCGCCGAGCGTGAGGTCATTCTCTGCGGCGGCCCGATCAATTCGCCGAAGCTGCTCATGCTGTCGGGAATGGGCCCCGCGGATGAACTCCGCAATCTCGGCATCGAGCCCGCGCACGCGCTCGCGGGCGTCGGGCGGAATCTGCAGGACCACCTCGAGGTTTACGTGCAGATGGAATGCCTGCAGCCGGTATCGATTTACCGCTTTTACAACTTTATCGGCAAAGCGTTCGTCGGCGCACAGTGGTTGTTCACTCGCCGCGGCATCGGGGCGAGCAACCAGTTCGAGGTTGGCGGGTTTATACGCAGTGCCGCGGGGGTCGAGTACCCCGACCTTCAATACCACTTCTTCCCGATGGCCGTGCGTTACGACGGCAAGAGCCCGAACGACGCGCACGGCTTCCAGGCGCACGTCGGGTCGATGCGTTCGCAAAGCAAGGGTTCGGTCGAGTTGCGATCCGCCGATCCGTCTGCCGGCCCGCGAATCCGTTTCAACTACATGGCGATGCCCGAAGACTGGGAGGAGCTGCGCGCCGGCGTGCGCCTGACGCGC
The DNA here is from genome assembly GCA_041608415.1 of Woeseiaceae bacterium. Classification (GTDB taxonomy): domain Bacteria; phylum Pseudomonadota; class Gammaproteobacteria; order Steroidobacterales; family Woeseiaceae; genus UBA1847. The sequence goes on along the minus strand of JBFISV010000098.1, from coordinate 5,795 downwards.
GAAATATTCTCACAGAAAGCGTTCGACCCGTATCGCGGCCGCGAACTCGCGCCGGGCGCGGACGTCGTAAGCGATGCCGAACTCGACGCGTATCTCGCGGGCGCCGTAGAATCGTCGTACCACCCCTGCGGCACCTGCAAAATGGGCAGCGACGATATGTCGGTCGTGGACGCGGAGTGTCGTGTGCACGGTCTCGACAATTTGCGCGTCGTCGACTCGTCGGTGATGCCGTCCATTGTCAGCGGCAACCTCAATGCGCCGACCATCATGCTCGCGGAAAAAGCCGCCGACCTGATAGCGGGCAACGAGCCGCTGGCGCCGCTCGACGTGCCGGTGTACCGGGCGGCGAACTACCGCGAGCGCCAGCGATAGCCCCGATACGCGACCGGGGCGGGCTGCGTTGATCGAATCGGGTCGAGGTTGCAAGGCATTCAAGCCTGCTGGCGGAGTGCAGGGCAATGACGTTTTGGTAGTTGCCGGTTGCCCATTGCCGCCCCGCGCCAGGACCCACGATCCCTGCTCGATTCCCCGGCCTAAGGCTCGATCAGCACGGGCTCGGCGAGCGGCAGCAAGCCGAAGTCGATGCCCGTGGCGCGCTTTTTCGCGTACAGGACGTTCATCGACTGCTCGAAGTCCGATGCCGGCCGCAATTTCGCGCCGGGCGGCGTCGTCAGCGCGTCCCAGTGGACCGGGTAGATCATCTTCGCACCCGTCACGCCGACGATCTCGCGAAAATACGCGTCCTGTTCCGCGGCGGGCAGTCGGCCGAGCCCGCCCGTGCCGAGAAACACGACGTCCGCCCGCACACCCTGCAATGCGCCGGGCAGGTAACCGGCGCTGCCCTGGATGAGCAGGTTCGCGACGTCGTGTTCGATGAGGATCGTATACGACTCTCCGTCCTTGTAAGCGTCCAGGCGCGCGGGCGGCACGAGCGGCGCGTCGATCGTCTGGTTCAGTATCGCGCTCGCCCACGGCTCGGGCAGCGGCCAGTGCCGGCTTTCGAAAAACGTGACGGTGAATCGGCCATAGGGCATCGGTTCACCGGGTACGACGACCCGGATCTGCTCTTCGGGCAGCGAGAGGCCCCTGCCGACGTTGGCGGTCGATTCGGAGCCGAGCAGCGTAGCGCCGGTCAGTTCGGCCACGATCGGCGCGTCCATGGCGTGATCGAAGTGCGAGTGCACGACCATGACCGCGGCGGCGGAGTCGACGCCCAGCCGCTCGAGCGTCGCTGCAATCACGCCACGGTCCGGTCCGATCAGGGCGTCCGCCGACAGGTTGCCGGGGCGCGTGAAATAGCCGTCGCTCAACAGCGTGGTCTCGCCGTCCGACAGCACGAGCGTCGTGACCCCCATCCAGGTCACCTCGATTCCCGCGGCGCCGGTACGCGGGGGACGATGCACGGTCAGGTCGTCCGGAGCGAGCGCGGGCTTCGACATACAGCCCTGCAGCGCGAGCGAGCCGAGCATCGTGGCCAGGGCGACCAGGGCAGGGCGGCGCCGGCGTCGCCCGGGCCAGATCAGCAACTCATGCATAGTCGTGTTCCATTTCCGGTTCAGCGTCGCAGCAAAACCGGCCAGTCGATCGCCGGAGACGTATATCATACGAGAATCGAGGAGCGTCTAATCGAGCTCCGCTGCGGATCTGCGAGGCGGCGTTTGCACGCTGAGAACTCAGAAATGTCCGGCGCGCGGCCATGAGCTGGATCATCTCCGTCGCGATCGTCGTCGTGCTGCTGAGCGCGCTCGTCCTCGCGACGCGCTGGCGCAACGTCGTTTGCCGCGGCCCTATGCCGGCGTCGCTGTTCACGTTCATGGCCATCCTGTTCACGTCGGGCCTCGATGTCGGCCTGATCATGTTTCCGCTCGTCGATTTTTCGCTGTATGCCTCCGAGGAGGCTTACGCGTTCACGAATCCGCTCGCCATCGAATTCGGTTTCTGGGGCTTTCTCGTCTGGGGCTTCTACTTTTTGACCACGTTCTATTTCTGCATTGTCGAGCCCGAGCTAAAGCTGTTCGAAATCCCGGTCATCAAGTTCGTCAATAACGTCGTGATCGTCGGTACCTGCGCGTTCACCGCCTACCTGTTCCTCGTGTACCTGCCCGGATACGTCATCGGCATAAGCCCCGTCATGCACTACGGCCTCGTCGGCCTCGTCGTGCTGCTGGCGGCGCTGTCGAGTACGGATATCCGTTACGTGAGGATCCTGAGCGTCGCGTCGACCTGGTGTTTTTTCGCGCTGATCGCGGGCATCTGGTACGCATCGGGCATGGGCGCGACGGGTTTGCTCGGCTCCATGGCGGGTATCGGCGGGTACTTCGCCAACCTGCATCGCTTCGTGCTGCCGATCACCGATTACCACCAGTTCTACCTGTTCTGGTGGTTCGCCTGGAGCATCATGATCGGCCAGTTCGTGGCGCGTTTCGTCGGCGGGCTCAGGGCCTGGCAGCTGTTGCTCGCGCTGCTCGTCGTGCCGTCGATACCGATTGCGATCTGGTTTTCGGTGCTCTATTTCCATTTCAGCGAGGGCATCGACGTCACCGCGTTCTGGAAGATCGCGATGGTCGTCGTCGGCGTGATTTTCGTCATCAACTCACTGGACTCGCTGATCCGCCTCTATACGCAAAACCTGGGCATGACCGTGGAGCGCTTCGGCAAGCCGCGCTACGTCGCGGGAAACTGGCTCGCTCTGAGCGGCCTCGTGTTGCTGTATCGATTGACGCCGCTCGAGATCGAGTGGGTAGGGCTCGTCGTGATCGGCCTGTATATCGCGGTTTATACGCTGATGTTCCAGCGCCGCAGGGACATCGCGAGCGCGCAGCGAATCAGTGCGAATTGAGTTCGTCCAGTGCCTGGTAGGTGGCCACCTTGAGATCGAAACGCAGCGGCCACGGCGAGCCCACGAGCTGCACCATCGCAATGCCGACGATGCCCTCCTCGGGATCGATCCAGAATTTGGTTCCGGCCGCGCCGCCCCAGGAGAGCTCGCCGCGCGATGAAATCGACGGCGCGATCGCAGGATTCGTAATGACGCCGAAACCGAGCGCCATGCTTTGTCCGGGATACAGGTCGTCGTTCGGGTATTCGCCCACGCCTTCGGCGCGAACTTCGGGCGTCAGCTGGTCGCTGCTCATGAACTGCACCGTTTTCGGCCCGAGCAGTCTCGCGCCGTTGAAGCCGCCGCCGTTCCTGAGCATTTCGCAGAAACGCATGTAATCGGTGATCGTGGATACCAGTCCGCCGCCGCCGGAGAACAGCGTGACGGCGGAGGCGTCCGCCGTGTGTTCGGCGGGCATGAGCGCGAGCTGCCCGTTCTCGGCGTCCCAGGTGTGCATGCTCGCGAGCCGGTGCAGTTTTTCGGGCGGCACCGAGAAAAACGTGTCCGCCATGCCGAGCGGTTCGAATATCTGCTGCTCGAAAAATACGTCCAGCGTCTGGCCACTGAGCTTTTCGACGACGGCGCCGAGTATGTCCGTCGCCACGCTGTAGTGATAGCGGGTGCCGGGCTCGAAGCGCAGCGGGATGGCGGCGACTTTTGCGACGAACTCGTCGAGATCGCGGCTTGCGAACAATTTCGCATCGCGATAAGCCAGGTCGACCGGGTTGTCCGTCGTCCAGCCGTATGTCAGGCCCGCCGTGTGCGTAAAGAGCTGGCGCATCGTCATTTCCGACGCCGGTGCGACGAGTTCGTCCCCGTTCAGGAGTTTCTGGCCACGAAACTCCGGCAGGTAGCGCGAAACCGGGTCGTGCATCTGGAATTCGCCCCGCTCGTACAGGATCATCGCGGCTACGGCGGTTACGGGCTTCGTCATCGAAAATATGCGAAACAGCGTGTCCGCGCTCACGGGAGTGTCGTTGTCGACGCCGTAACGGCCCGCGGCGTCGAGATGTATGACGCGACCGTTCCGTGACACCATAGTGACCACGCCCGCGTATTTGCCGGCACCGACGTAATCCCGTATGAGCTCGCTGATTCTCGCGAGGCGCTGGGCCGATACGCCGACGCGCTCGGGCTTTACGCTGGCCAGCCCCGGGATGCGATCGGCCGCGACGCCGATCGGAGCGAGTGCGAGCAGGAGTATCGGGAGTAGTGTGCTCGATTTCATGTCGGTATGATCCGGCCGATCAAGGCCACGTTCAGAGCACGTAACTCTCTTTCAACGCAGAAATGAAGTCAACCGAAGCGACCCACCGGCAGGAATTGCCGGCCGCCGAGCATGTACGTCGGTGAGTTTTCGCCGGAGAGCGGGCTGATGCGCGACCTGCGTCGCTGTTTGCCGCGTGTTGCGCTGGTCGTTGCCGCCGCGGCTGCGAGCACGGCATGCGTGACGCGGCCGCACGTCGACGATCGCGTGCTCGAGGTCATCGCGTTCGGCTCGTGCGTGCACCAGGATCATCCGCAGCCGATCTGGGCCGCGATCAATGCCGAGCGCGCCGACCTGTTCGTGTTCCTCGGCGACAACGTTTACGGGGATACCGAGGACATGTCGGTGCTGCGGGCGCAATACCGCAAGCTCGCCGACAACCGCGGGTTCCGGGAACTCGCGCGGACCACGCCCCTCGTCGCCACCTGGGACGACCACGACTTCGGTATGAACGACGCCGGCGCCGACTACCCGATGAAGGCCGAGTCGCGGCAGATCATGCTCGATTTCTTCGGCGAACCGGCGGAATCGGCCCGCCGCCATCGTGAAGACGGAATTTACACGTCGTACCGCTTCGGCCCGAGCGGGCGCCGCGTACAGTTGATCCTGCTCGACCTGCGCTGGAACCGCAGCCCGCTGCAGCGCGCCGACGAGGCGACCATCGCGGGTGAGCGCGAACCGGCGGGCATGGGCCCCTACGTGCCGGTCGCAGGGCCCGACGCCGTTCTGCTGGGCGAGGCCCAGTGGCGCTGGCTCGAACGCGAGCTCGAACGGCCGGCGGACGTGCGCATCATCGCGAGCAGCCTGCAGCTCCTGACCGAATTCAACGGCTGGGAATCCTGGGCAAATTTCCCGGCGGAACGCGAGCGTCTGTTCGCGCTGTTGCGACGGCTCGGCACCGAGGGCGTTTTCATCGTCAGCGGCGATTCTCACTGGGCCGAGCTCAGCCGCCTCGACGGCGCGCTCGACTATCCTCTGTGGGACCTGACCTCGAGCGGGCTCACCGAAGAATGGCATCGCGTCAGCCCGAACCCGCGTCGCCAGGGCGAGGCCTATGCCGGCGCCAATTACGGCCTGATGGAAATCGACTGGCAGCTGCCGGACCCCGCCATCACGTTGACGATCAGGGACGTGCACGGAAATGTCGTAATATCGCATCGGCTGCGTCTCGGCGACCTCGGATAACGCCGGGTCATTCACAGTCGACCTTTTTCGCACACAACGCCCGAATCGATCCCTGAGCCGCAATGGACGTCATACAAAAGACACTGTTTGTTACGGGAAGAGTGCTGCTCGCTCTGTATTTCATCGTGCCGGGCACGATGAAGATCGTGAATTTTGACGGCACGGCCGGCTACATGGCCGAGCACGGCGTGATGCTGGTGCCCGTGTTCCTCGTACTCACGATCCTGATCCAGGTCGGCGGCGGGGTCTGCCTCGCGATCGGCTACCGCGTGCGGGAAATCGCATTCCTGCTCGCCGGGCTCGTGCTCGTGATCAGTCTCGTGATGCACGATTTCTGGACGATGCCGGGGGGCATCGAGCGAGCGCACGAGATGCAGAATTTCATCAAGAACATGGGAATCATGGCGGGCCTGCTGGTGTTGTCCGGCGGCAGCGGGGACCTGTCGCCGGCCGGGGACCGGCCGG
>JBFISV010000097.1:0-8135 GCA_041608415.1 Woeseiaceae bacterium | reverse complement strand
TCGAGATTTTCGACCGCACGTTCGTCATTACCGACGTCCTCTACTGGCTCGCGATCGGCGTGGCGTTCGTCGGCATACTCGGCGCGATGCTCGCGCTGCAGCTCGAGGGCGCGCGCGACCTTGCGGTGCTGCGCGCGCTCGGCATGACGCGCTTGCAGCTCGGCGGCATGATCACGCTGCAGACGAGCGTCATGGGCCTGTTGAGCGGCCTTGCGGCGATTCCGCTGGGCGTCGTCATGGCCTGGGTATTGATCGAAGTGATCAATCGTCGCGCGTTCGGCTGGCAGATCGACATGGCGATCGCGCCCGGCATCCTTGTGTCCGCCGTCCTGTTTGCCGCCGTCGCCGGATTGCTCGCGGGACTGTATCCCGCCTGGCGGGCAGCGCGGAGCGTGCCCGCGCTGGCGATGCGGGAGGAGTAAGTTTTGAGCCCGTCGAGACGTATGACGCGTTGCCGGTTTTATCTCGCGATGCTGGCCGGTATCGGGCTCGCGGCACCGGCCGCCCTCGCGAACGACGCTCCGGAGCAATCGGAGCTCGCCGTACTGCTCGGCGGCGACATCGATGCGGGCTTTTCATTCGCGACGCAGCCGCGCACGTTCGCGTTTCCGCGCGATCACGGCCCGCATCCCGACTACCGCAACGAGTGGTGGTACGTAACGGGCAACCTCGATTCCGCGACCGGCCGTCGTTTCAGTTTCGAACTGACGTTCTTTCGCTTCGCGCTCACGCCCGGGCCTCCCGAGCCGGACTCGTCCTGGCGAACGAACCAGGTCTACATCGCACACTTCGCCATCACGGATGCGAGCGCCAGACAGTTCCATGTCGCCGAACGCGCATCGCGTGGCGCCCTCGGGCTCGCCGGCGCCACGGCCGAGCCGTTCCGCGTCTGGATCGACGATTGGGAGATCCGGGCAAGCGGCGATATGGCGGAACCGGAGCGCTGGCGATTGCGGGCGAGCGACGAGGATTTCGCACTCGATCTCGATCTCGCCGCCGAGAAGCCGCCCGTGCTGAACGGGCGGGACGGCCTGTCGCAGAAATCCGCCGACCCGCGCAACGCGTCCTACTACTACTCGATCACGCGCTGGCGCTCCGATGGCCGCGTGCGCATCGCCGGCGACGACTTCGCCGTGAGCGGGCTCTCCTGGCTCGATCGCGAATGGAGCAGCAGCGCGCTCGCGGCAGACCAGGCAGGCTGGGACTGGTTCGCCCTGCAGCTATCCGACGGCAGCGAACTCATGTTCTACAGCCTGCGCAAGCAGGACGGCACCCAGGATGCTTTCAGCGCCGGGACCTGGGTATTCGCAGACGGCACCTCGCGACACATCGACAGGGAAGAGATCGCGATCTCGGTCACGCGACGCTGGGCCAGCCCCGAGGGCGGCGCCTATCCCGCCGCGTGGGAGATTCGCCTGCCGGCAGTCGATCTCGAATTGGCCGTCGAGCCCGTGCTTGCCGACCAGGAGCTGTTCACGACGGTGCGCTACTGGGAAGGCGCCGTCGATGTGCAAGGCACTCGCAGCGGTCGCTCCGTTACGGGCCGCGGTTACGTCGAACTCACGGGTTACGCCGAGTCGTCCGCACACGAATGAGCGTTGCCTGCCGCCGGTTTTGGCCGCGGCCCCGTAGCGGCGAGCGGTGCGTTGCGATGCCGCGCCCGGCTCTCGATGCCGTCAGGAAGGATCGGGCCTCACCACGACGGTATCGGCGATCGGGACGATTTCGGTCACCGGCAGATCCGCTTCCGCCGCATGCTTGCGAATCGCATCCTCGCTTGATGCCTCGTAGATGCAGACGGTGCCGAGCGTGCCTCCGGGTTCGCCCAGCACATATGAGCGAATCCAGCGTATATCGGACGCCATGCCGTCACCAACTTCCGTCGAGCGCGCGGCCGCCGCTTCCAGCGTCTTGCCGTCGGCGAAGCCGTCGCGGCGCAAAATCGCGAATAATTGCATCGGTTGCCCCTCTCTATTGTCGTCAAACGATGGTCGTCAAAATACCTGCAGCGATCCACACGCAATACTAGATGCGGCGCGACGATTGTTCCAGTCGCGGCAACCGCAGCAATCCCCGGATCCGCTCGGTCATGCCGCGAGGCGTCGCGAGGTCGCGGTCGAACTCGCTGAATCGCCTGCGCTCGACTGCAACATCTTGTTACAGGAACGGCGTTCACGCCGGCTGTCGTTCACGATATCGTCTCCGCGTCTTGACCGGAGAGTGATATGCAACGAAAAAACATAGTACGAAGTGCCCTGCTGGTTCTTGTCGCCGGGACGACAGCGTTATCGGGCGTCGCGACTGCAAAGGGCCCGGTGCCTGGCAAGCCCGGTGGCGCTGACATCGTCGAAATCGCGCAGCAGGTCAACCTCGAAACGGGCGAGTTCGACTATTTGCTCGGCGCGGTCGGTTGCCTGACTGACGCCCAGGGTTTCAACCCTGTTGCGGCCGTCCTGACAGGCAAAAAGAAACACACCTTATTCGCGCCGACCGATGCCGCATTCGAAGCCCTGCAGATTGCGCTCGGTGTGGATCCCGGCGACGTCTCGCCCGAGGTCACCTGCACACTCGGCAACGAAGCGGTTCTCAACGTGCTTGCCTACCACGCGTTGCAGGGTCGCCGCTTCTCCAACAGCGTATTCAACCGCAACGAGTCGAAACTGCTGCGCATGCTGAACGGCCAGTACGTGATCTCCAATCCTGACGCTACGCTCAACGATGCGATGGGTCAGTCGATCAACGTCGTCCCCGGATTGTTCGACATCAATGCGAGTAACGGCGTTATCCACGTGATCAATACGGTCATGCTGCCCAACTGATCACCACGCGCTACCCGGGCGCAGGAGCGGCCGGTCCGGCGGGCCCCGACGTCGTACCGGTCGCTCAGGGTGATTCATCCGAAGGCGGGCGTTCGCCGGCGACCCGCTCGGCGAGCCAGGCGGCGGCGAGACCCTCGGCTTCCGCCATTTCCTCGGCCGTCATGCCCAGGACGAGTTCGTCGCGCTTGTAGCCCGCATCCAGATCGCCGTGCTCGACGGCGATCGTGAGCCACTTGTAGGCTTGGGTCTTGCTTGCCGGCACGGCGAATCCCATCAGGTAGAGGTCTGCCAGGCTGATCTGGGCGGCGGTGACGCCGTTTCCGGCGGCGAGTTCGTACCACTTGATCGCATCCGCGTCGCTCTGCGGCACGCCCCAGCCATTCGAATACATGACCGCGAGATTGCATTGCGCCTCGCCGTGGTCCTGATCGGCGGCCAGCCCATACCATTTGAGCGCCTGGTCGTCGTCGAGCGGCACGCCGAAGCCGTTGGCGTACATGAGCCCGAGGCCGAACTGGGCGTTTGCATCGCCGCCGTCGGCGAGCGGCTGCCACTCGGCCAGCGCCGCCGCGTAATCGCCCGAATCGTAGGCGTGCTGGCCCGCCGCGAAATCGCCCCGGGCGGCGCTGCACAGCAGCAGTAGTGCCGCGATGGCGAGCGATGAAACGTGACGTTTCGACATAGGTTCTTGACTCGGCGGTCCGCGTTCCAAAGCAGGTACGCTTATCTACTTGCCGCCATTTCTACATGTAGTCTTTGGGCGCCGCATTCAATCCGTGCTTGTGCGTAGCGCCGTACGCGTTGTCAGGCCGTACACGAGGGCACCGGTCGCGATGATCGCCACGCCGAATACGGCCTCCACGGGCTTACTGTACATCACGAATCCCAGCGTCCACAGCGTGAGCGCAAGGTAGATGAGCGGCGTCAGGGGGTAGCCGAACGTGCGATACGGGCGATCGAGCCCGGGCTGGCGCCAGCGCAGCACGAAAACGCCCAAAACGGTCACGAAGCTGTTCAGCGCGAGTGTGAATCCCGCGAATACGAGCACGGATTCGAAGCTCGAGGTGACGATGAACGCCATCGACAGCGCCGACTGCAGCGCGATTGCAACGTATGGCAGACCGTCGCGGTTGGTGCGCGACAACAATCGAAGCGGCGCGAAGTCCTCACCGATGACCTGCAGGACGCGCGGGCCCGCGAGCGTCATCGCGCTGACCGTCGATATCAGCAACAGCGCGAGGCCCAGGCCGGCGAAGCGGCCGCCCGCCTTACCGAAAGCCGATTCGGCCGCGATGTAGCCGACCTCCACCTGCCCCACCATGGCGTCCATCGGCGCCACGCGCAGGAATACGTAGTTGAGCGCGACGTAAAGAACCGTCACGATCGCGGTGCCGGCGAAAAGGATGCGCGGCAGGTCGCGCTGCGGATTCTCGAGTTCGCTGCTCAGGTAGGTTGCCGCATTCCAACCCGTATACGCATAGCTCACGTAAATCAGCGAAACGGCAAAGGCGCCGCTGGTCATCAGTCGCGCATCGTCCAGCGACGGCACCAGCGCCAGCGGTTGCAAATTATCGGCAAGCAACACGGCGGCGACGCAGAACACGACGATGGTAGCGACCTTGAGTACCGTGAACACGGCCTGCAGGCCGCCGCTCTGGCGCCGGTTGACGGAGTGCACGAGAGTCAACATCGCAACGAGCGATAAGGCGAGCCATTTCTCGAGCCACGGGTCCGCGTCCGCTGCGAGCGACGAGGTCGCGTACGCCGCAAACGTCATCGCGGCGAGCGCGCTCGGGCCCGCGAAGCCGATCGTCGCGGAAACCCAGCCGGAAATGAACCCGGCAAGCGGATGATAAATACGTGTCAGGAAATTATACTCTCCGCCGGAGCGCGGCAGCGCGGCGCCGAGTTCGGCGTAGGTCATGGCGCCGCACAGCGCGATCAGGCCGCCGACCACCCACAGCGTCAGCAACGCGATTCCGGAGCGGATCTCGAGGAGCTGGAAGCCGAGGCTCGTGAACACGCCGGTGCCGATCATGTTGGCCACGACGACGGCTGTCACGGTCGTGTGCCGGTACTTGTTTTTCCCGATCGCGGCCATACAGTCTCACGATACAGGAACGGCTGACCGGAAAGGAATATTGCATTGGCTACCGTACTGATTACAGGATGCAGTCGCGGCATCGGACTCGAGCTGTGCCGCGGCTTTCATGCGCGCGGCGACGACGTCATCGGCGCCTGTCGCACGGCCGGCAGCGAGCTTCATGAAACAACGAGTTCGGTCATTTCGGGCATCGATGTATCCGATTCGGGTTCCGTCAAGACACTGGCCGAGGAACTCGGCGGATTGAGAATCGACGTCCTCGTGAACAATGCCGGCATATTGCGATCCGAGACGTTCGGCCACATCAACTATGACGACATGATCGAGCAGTACCGTGTCAACGCCCTCGGGCCCCTGCGGGTCACCGAGGCACTCGAAGGCAATCTCGTCGAAGGCTCCAAGGTCATTATCATCTCCAGCCGCGTGGGGTCGATCGCGGACAATGGTTCGGGTGGCAACTTCGGCTATCGCGCGTCGAAGTGCGCGGTCAACCAGATCGGCATGAATCTCAAACACGAATTCGAACCGCGCGGCATCCCGGTGGCGCTGCTGCACCCGGGGCTCGTCGCAACCGACATGACGGGTGGCCGCGGCATCGCCGCGGCCGATGCGGCAAGAGGATTGATTGAACGAATCGACGCGCTGACGATCGAAACCAGCGGCGGCTTCTGGCACGCGGAAGGCTACAGGCTGCCGTGGTAGGAATTTACTGCATCGAATCGACGCTTTTATTGCATCGTTAAAGCGCGCCGTAAATGCTAGAATCGGCGCCAAATTGAGCACGAGGAACCAGCACATGCAACAGCAGGTCAACTACGTCGGGCCGGTCGCCCAAGCTTCGGTCGAGGACCGCTCGGACTTCATCTGGAAGTGTTATGCGCACGTCGTCGGCGGCATACTCGCGTTTGCCGGCATCGAGGCCTACCTTTTCTCGTCGGGTATCGCGGAGAGGATCGCGGCACCATTGCTGCAGAACTGGCTGCTCGTGCTGGGCGCGTTCATGCTCGTCGGCTGGGGCGCGTCGCACCTGGCACACAGGCTCGAATCGACGGCCGCGCAATACGCAGGCTTTGCCGTGCTCGTCGTCGCCGAAGCGCTCATCTTCGTGCCCATGCTGTACATGGCAATGCAGTATCAGCCGGGCGTGATCGACAGCGCCGCGGGCGTCACGGTACTCGGCTGCGGGGGCCTCATCGCCACCGCGATGATCACGCGCAAGGACTTTTCGTTCCTGCGCGGCATGCTCGTCTGGGGCGGCCTGCTGGCGCTGGGCGGCATCGTCGCATCGCTGATCTTCGGCTTCGAGCTGGGCACCTGGTTCTCGGTCGCGATGATCGGGTTCGCCGGCGCCGCAGTGCTCTACGATACGTCGAACATCATGCACCATTACCCGCAGGATCGTTACGTCGCCGCCTCGATGGCACTGTTCGCGTCGATTGCGCTGATGTTCTGGTACGTACTGCGCCTGTTCATGAGCCGCGACTGATCCGGGTCGCACCGCCCATGTAGGGCCGCAGCACGTCGGGGACGCGGATACCACCGTCGGCCTGCTGGCAGTTCTCCATGACCGCGATCAGTGCCCGGCCCGCGGCGACGCCGGAACCGTTGAGCGTATGCACGAGTTCCGGCCGTCCCGTCGCGGCGTTGCGCACCCGCGCCCGCATGCGCCGTGCCTGGAAATCCGTACAGTTGCTGCAGGATGAGATTTCGCGAAATTTCTGCTGCCCCGGAAGCCACACCTCGAGATCGTAGGTTTTGGCCGCGCCGAAACCCGTGTCGCCCGAACACAGGGTAATGACGCGGTACGGCAGGCCGAGACGTTGCAGAATGGTCTCGGCATGTCGCGTCAGGTCCTCGAGCGCCTGCTCCGACGTGCCCGGCTCGACGAGGTGCACGAGTTCGACTTTCTCGAACTGGTGCTGGCGAATCATGCCGCGCGTGTCCTGGCCGTAGGAACCGGCCTCCGAGCGAAAACACGGCGTATGCGCCACGAAGCGCATCGGCAACCGGTCCGCGTCGAAAATGGCGTCGCGGCCGAGATTGGTCAGCGGCACCTCGGCGGTCGGAATCAGGTAATACGGCGTCTCCGTCGTTGTCTTGAACAGGTCCGCCTCGAACTTCGGCAACTGCCCGGTGCCGACCAGCGCATGCCCATGCACGAGGTAGGGCACGTAGGTTTCCTCGTAACCGTGCTCGCCGACGTGCGTGTCGAGCATGAACTGGATCAATGCGCGTTGCAGACGCGCGAGAGCGCCACGCATCACTGCAAACCGCGAGCCGGACACCCGCGCCGCCGCGTCGAAGTCCAGCATGCCGAGAGACGTTCCGATTTCGATGTGATCGCGCACTTCGAAGTCGAACGCGGGCGGTTCGCCCCAGCGACGCACTTCGACGTTCGCCGACTCGTCCTGGCCGTCGGGCACATCGTCATCCAGCAGATTCGGCAGCCCGAGCTCGATCGACTGGAGCTCCGCCAGCAGTTCGGACAGCGAGGATTCCGCGCGTTCGAGGCGCTCTCCGATGTTCTTGACAGCCGCGAGCAACGGCTCGATATCCTCGCCTGCAGCCTTGGCCTTGCCGATGGCCTTTGCATTCGTGTTGCGCTCGTTACGCAAGGATTCGGTATCGACCTGCAGCGACTTGCGCCGCTCCTCGAGCTCGAGGTAGCGCTCGACGTCGAAATCGAGCCCGCGGCGCGCCAGGTTGCGGGCGACATCCTGCGTCGATTGTCTGAGTAGTTTCGGGTCGATCATTTTTCGTGTGTGGCCGAGCCGCGGGCCGCGTCGCGGGCCGCGCGATTCCGCCGTTCGATTTCCTCGAGTTTTTCGCGGATCTTTATCTCGAGTCCGCGCGGGACCGGATGATAGTACGTGGCCGGCTCCATGTCGTCCGGAAAGTAGGACTCGCCGGCCGCCAGAGCGCCTTCCTCATCGTGGGCGTAGCGGTAATTGTCGCCATAACCCAGTTCCTTCATCAGGCGCGTAGGTGCGTTCCGCAAGTGCAGCGGCACCTCCAGTGAGCCGTGCTCGGCCGCGGCCGCGGCCGCCGCCTTGGCGGCCGTGTAGACGGCATTGCTTTTCGCCGCGCAGGCGCGGTAGACGACCGCCTGCGCGAGCGCGAGCTCGCCCTCCGGGCTGCCGAGCCGCTCCAGCACGGCCCAGGCGTTCAGGCTCAGCTCGAGTGCGCGCGGGTCCGCGTTGCCGATGTCCTCG
>JBFISV010000096.1:0-8135 GCA_041608415.1 Woeseiaceae bacterium | reverse complement strand
ACGCCGGCGCTCGATCTGGCACTGTGGATGGAATCGGACCGCATGGGCCACCTGCTCGGCGTCGTGACCCAGGAGAAACTGGACAACCAGCGCGGCGTGGTGCAGAACGAAAAGCGGCAGGGCGACAATCAACCCTATGGCAAGGTCGAATACCGCGTACTCGAAGGTCTGTTCCCGGCCGGCCACCCCTACCGGCACAGCACCATCGGTTCAATGGCCGATCTCGACGCCGCCTCGCTCGAGGACGTGCACGAGTGGTTCAGGGACTACTACGGTGCCGCCAACTCGGTGCTGGTACTGGCCGGCGACATCGATGCCGGTACGGCCCGGCCGCTGGTCGAGAAGTATTTCGGCGACATCCCGTCCGGTCCGCCGGTGCGGCGAATGGAAGCGTGGGTGCCCGAGCGCAAACTCGACACCTTCGAGACGATGCATGATCGCGTGCCGCAGATTCGGACACACCGTTACTGGGCCGTGCCCGGCCGCACGACCCGGGCCCGCTATCAACTCGAGCTTGCCGCGAGCGTGCTCGGCAGCGGTAAGAACTCCAGACTGTACCAGGCGCTCGTTTACGACAGCCAGCTTGCCGTTTCCGTCAGCGTAGGCGTCGAGGAGCATCAGCTCGCCAGCCTGTTTTCCGTCGTTGCAACGCTCAAGCCGAACGCAACGCTCGCCGCCGTCAACGAAATCATCGACCGCGAAATGGCGAGCTTCCTCGCCGACGGGCCGACTGCCGAGGAACTCGATCGCGCCAAGACCAAGATCAACGCGAACGTCGTGCGCGGGCTCGAACAGATCGGTGGCTTCGGCGGCAAGGCAACGACCCTTGCGCGGGGCGAACTGTACGCCGGCGATCCCGGTTTCTTCCAGACCGGCCTGCGCTGGCTCAATGACGCGAGACCGAAAGAGATCAAGGCCGCAGCGGCAACCTGGCTCGGCGATGGCCGATATCAGCTCGACGTGCTGCCATTCGGCGATTACCGCACTTCGGCGTCCGATGTGGACCGCAGTCTCGGCCTCCCGGAGGTCGGCGCGCTGCCGGACCTGCGCTTCCCGGAAATTCAACGCGCGAAACTGGCCAACGGCCTCGCCATCGTCCTCGCCGAGCGGGCGACCGTCCCGGTCGTGAACATCGCGCTGCAGTTCGACGCGGGCTACGCCGCCGATTCTTTCGGCAAGCTTGGCGCCTCGAGCTTCACGATGGCGATGCTCGACGAAGGCACGGCGCTGCGTTCGGCGCTCGAGATCAGCGCCGAGGCCGAGTCGCTGGGCGCCGTCATATCCACGAATTCGAATCTCGATACGTCGGTAGCGACGCTGTCCGCGCTGACGCAAGAATTAAAGCCGTCCATCGACCTGTTTGCCGACGTCGTACGTAACCCGGCGTTTGCAGAAGAGGAAATCGAACGCTTGCGGAAACGCTGGCTCGCGACGATACAGCAGGAGAAAAACCGGCCCGTCTCCATCGCGCTACGCAACCTCGGCCCGCTGATCTTCGGCGCAGAGCATGCCTACGGCATTCCGCTGACAGGTTCCGGCACCGAGGCCTCCGTGGCGAGCCTGACTCGCGAAGACCTCGTCGAGTTTCACCGGACGTGGATCCGGCCGAGCAACGGCACCCTGTTCGTCGTCGGCGATACGACCCTGGACGAGATTCTGCCATTACTCGACAAGGCGTTCGGCAAATGGCGCGAAGATCGGCGTGCGATTCCCGATAAAAATCTCGCCGAAGTCGGATTGCCGGAGCGCGGCCGAGTAATGATCATCGACAAGCCGGGCTCTCCGCAGTCCCTGATCCTGGCGGGTCACGTCGCGCCTCCGACCGGCGCAGCCAACAACATCGCGATCGAGGCCATGAACGACATCATTGGCGGCACCTTTACGGCGCGCGTGAACATGAACCTGCGCGAAGACAAGGGGTGGGCATACGGGGCCCGTACAGTGATGAACGATGCGCGCGGTCAGCGGATGTGGCTGGCCTATGCGCCCGTGCAGACCGACCGCACCGGCGATTCGCTCGAAGAACTGCTGCGTGAATTCAACGACTACCTATCGGGCCGGCCCCCACGCGAAGACGAACTCGACAAGGTCGTGCAGAAAAACGTCAACAGCCTGCCGGGCCGCTTCGAAACCGGCGGTGCCGTGCTGGGGTCACTCATGTCGAACCAGCGCTTCGGCCGTCGTGACGACTATGTCACCACGCTCAAGGGCGAATACGAGTCGCTCGATGTGCAGAACGTAAGAAGCGCCGCCGAACAGGTCGTGCATCCGAACCGCCTCACGTGGCTCATCGTCGGCGATCGCGAGAAAATCGAGGCGCAGATAGGCGACATCGGCCTCGGGCCCGTGAGCTTCATGGACACGGACGGCAACATCGTGGAATAGCGCACGCTCGCGTGCCGTGTTAACTGCCCCCGGTCGAGCGCAGAGCAACCCGGCCTGTATCCCTGATTCGTATTGCCGGTATGAACGCCCCCACGTCGAGTTTGGCTTCCAGGGAATAGCTGAAGCTGTCGCGCGGCCCGCTCATCAATTCGCTGATGAGCCGGATGCCCGCCAACAGGTTCGCGGCGGCCGTGACGGTGACGTTGCCCTCTCCGTAGGCTTCGATCTCGGGCAGGTCGTTGGCAACGCCCTTCACGAGTTCGTGGCCCTCGAGACTCACGGTGTAGGACAGGCCGCGAATGTTCAGCGCCTGCGCATTGGGATTGATCACGTGCAGGCCGATTTCGAAATTCGGCAACGCACCTTGCGACGGCAAGGCACGAAACGCATTGACCGTGACCGTCGGCGTCTCGTACCCGGGCCGCATCCCCGTGCAGGCAGCCAGCCCCACGGACAAGGCTACAGCCATATACAAAGCCCGGCATGGGCGGGCAAAAGCGAGCTTTTCCAAGTTGAATCTCCTGTCGGCGGGCACGCTACCCGGCCCGGGCTGTTGAGGATCGCGGCGGCGAACGCATTGCCGCCGCCAATTTACGCCGATTCGCCGGCTGCGCTGAAAACAGAGCCCTGCGGCGCCTGCTTGCGTCTGCTGGCGTCCGCGTATCTGCCACTGCTCCCGATGTAATAACGAACTCATCCGGAGGTCCCATTATGGACCGGAATCACGTTACTTATGTCAATTTTATGGGCTGCGTCACATTCTCGCCCGACCTCCGCGGGTACTCTGTATCGAGTGCGAATAGCCAATAAAGGGATGCCGGTATTCGGTCCGAAAATGAAATGACTCATGAGGCGGGAAACATGGAATATTTTTTAATCGACGCTGTCAATCAGCTGACTTGAAGCAGGAGTAAGATCATGAGTATCTTCGGTAGATATCAATCGCGATTTGAAGATACACAACAAGAAGAATACAGCCTCGAGGAATACCTGGAAATTTGCAAGAGCGACCCGGCCGCCTATGCGACCGCCGCCGAACGCCTTCTGCTCGCCATCGGCGAGCCAGAGCTCATCGACACATCGAAAGACCCGCGACTGTCGCGCATCCATTCCAACAAACTCATCAAGCGATATCCGGAGTTCGACGACTTCTATGGCATGGAGGAGTGCATCGAGCAGATCGTCTCCTTCTTTCGGCACGCGGCACAGGGCCTCGAAGAGAAAAAACAGATTCTTTACCTGCTCGGACCCGTTGGCGGCGGCAAGTCGTCGCTGGCCGAAAAGCTCAAGGGACTGATGCAGAAACAACCAATTTACGCATTGCAGGGTTCGCCAATTCAGGAGTCGCCGCTCGGTCTTTTCAATCCCGTCGAAGACGCCAGGATACTCGAAGAGGAATTCGGCATACCGCTGCGCTACGTGCAGAGCATCATGTCGCCGTGGGCGGCCAAGAGGCTGCGCGAATTCAATGGCGACATTCGCCAGTTTCGTGTCGTTAAACAGTATCCCTCGATGCTGAATCAAATTGCCATCGCGAAAACGGAGCCCGGCGACGAGAACAATCAGGACATATCGGCGCTCGTCGGCAAAGTCGATATTCGCAAGCTCGAGGAGTTCAAGCAGAACGACCCCGACGCGTACAGCTTTTCGGGCGGTCTGTGCCACGCCAACCAGGGCATCCTCGAGTTCGTCGAAATGTTCAAGGCGCCGATCAAGGTTTTGCACCCGCTGCTCACCGCCTCACAGGAGATGAACTACAACGGAACCGAAGCAATAGGTTCGATTCCGTTCGAGGGTGTCATACTCGCTCACTCCAACGAAGCCGAGTGGCGTTCGTTCAAGAACAACAAGAATAACGAAGCCTTCATCGATCGCGTGTATATCGTCAAGGTCCCGTACTGCCTGCAGGCTACCGAGGAAACACAGATCTACCAGAAGCTGCTTCGAAACAGTTCGCTCAACCACGCCCCGTGTGCACCGGATACCCTGCGAATGCTGGCCCAGTTTTCCGTGCTGACACGTCTCAGGGAACACGAAAACTCGAGCATTTACTCGAAGCTGCGCGTATATGACGGCGAGAACCTCAAGGACGTCGATCCCAAGGCGAAGTCGATACAGGAATATCGCGACGCCGCCGGCGTCGACGAAGGCATGGACGGCCTGTCGACCCGATTTGCCTTCAAGATCCTGTCGAAGGTCTTCAATTTCGACCCCGAGGAAACCGCCGCGAATCCCGTGCACCTCATGTACGTACTCGAAAAGCAGATCGAGCAGGAGCAGTTTCCCGAAGATACGCGGGACACCTACATCAACTTCATCAAGGAATACCTGGCTCCGAAGTATGTCGACTTTCTCGGCAAGGAAATCCAGACGGCCTACCTGGAGTCGTATTCTCAATACGGACAGAATATTTTCGATCGCTACATCACTTATGCCGATCTGTGGATTCAGGATCAGGACTTCCGCAATCCGGAAACCGGCGAGATTCTGGACCACGCCGCCCTGAACGACGAACTGGAAAAGATCGAGAAGGCGGCCGGCATCGGCAACCCGAAGGATTTTCGTCACGAAGTAGTCAACTTCGTGCTGCGCGCCCGTGCATCGAACGCCGGCACCAATCCGATCTGGACCAGCTACGAGAAGCTTCGCCTCGTCATCGAGAAGACGATGTTCTCCAACACGGAGGACCTTCTGCCCGTGATCTCCTTCAATCCTCGCGCCTCCGAAGAGGACCAGAAGAAACACGAAGACTTCGTGCAGCGGCTGATGGAGCACGGCTACACCAAGAAGCAGGTCAGGCTGCTTTCGGAGTGGTATTTGAGGGTGCGTAAATCGCAGTGAGGCGCCATGGCATTCCTCATAATCGACCGGCGCAAGCAGGGTAAACAGAAGAGCGCCGTCAATCGCCAGCGCTTCCTGAAACGCTTCCGCAAACACATCAGGAAAGCGGTGACGGATGCGGTCACCAGGCGAAGCATCACCGACATGGATCGCGGTGAGGAGATCTCGATACCCAAAAAAAATATCTCGGAGCCCGTGTTTCGGCAGGGCCGCGGCGGCAGGCAGGGTCGCGTGCTGCCCGGAAACAAGGAATTCGTGCGCGGCGATCGCATCGATCGCCCGCAGGGCGGCGCCGGCAGCGGCGGCAAGGCCAGCAACCAGGGCGAAGGCATGGACGACTTCGTCTTCGAATTGAATCAGCAGGAGTTTCTCGATTTCATGTTCGAAGACCTCGAGTTGCCGAATCTCGTGCGCAAGCAGCTCAAGGACTCGGACTCCTACAAGCTGATCAAGGGCGGTTACCAGCGTGACGGCAACCCGGCGCGCCTGAACGTGGTGCAGTCGTTGCGGGGCGCGAAGGCGCGACGGATCGCGTTGGGAGGGGCCATACGCCGTGAGATCAAGTCACTCGAAGAGCAACTGAACGCATTCGACGACGAGGACGACGGCGAGGAGCAAAAACGCGTCACGGCGCAACTCGAGCGCGCCCGGCGCCGGCTGCATCACATCCCGTTCCTCGATGACTTCGACCTGCGCTACAACAATTTCATCCAGCAGCCGACGCCTACGACGAGTGCCGTGATGTTCTGCCTGATGGACGTCTCGGGCTCGATGACGCAGGACATCAAGGATCTCGCCAAGAAGTTTTTCGTTCTGCTGCACTTGTTCCTGAAGCGGCATTACGAGAAGACCGACGTGGTATTCATCCGCCATCACACGAAGGCCGACGAGGTCGACGAAGAGGAGTTTTTCTATTCGCGGGAGACCGGCGGCACGGTAGTGTCGAGCGCGCTCGAATTGATGAAAAAAATCGTCGACGAACGCTACCCGACGAACAGCTGGAACATCTACGCCGCCCAGGCGTCCGACGGCGACAACTGGCAGGACGACTCGCCGAAGTGTCGTGACTTGCTCGTGAAGAGCCTGTTGCCCGCGGTGCAGTATTTCGCCTATGTCGAAATCGCGTCGGACGAGGGCCAGGAACTCTGGCAGACGTACAGCGAAATACTGGACGCATTCCCGGAGCGTTTCGCGATGCGCAACGTGTCCGAGCCGGCCGACATATTTCCCGTCTTCAGGGACCTGTTTGCGAGGAAACAAGGGTGACCTTGCGGCGGCCGATCGCGCAAGGATCGGAGTGGACGTTCGAGGCGCTCGAAGCTTTCGATACCGAGATCGGGCGTATTGCAACGGACAGGTATCGGCTGGATACCTACCCCAACCAGATCGAAATCATCTCGGCCGAGCAGATGATGGATGCCTACTCGTCGATCGGCATGCCGGTCGGCTACCATCACTGGTCGTTCGGAAAACAGTTCCTGAGCACCGAGCAGCGCTATCGTAAAGGCCACATCGGGCTCGCCTACGAACTCGTCATCAATTCGAACCCCTGCATTTCCTATCTGATGGAGGAAAACACGCTGACGCTGCAGGCGCTCGTGATTGCGCACGCCTGCTACGGCCACAACTCCTTTTTCAAGGGCAACTATTTGTTTCGCGAATGGACCGATGCCAGCGCGATCGTCAACTACATTCTGTTTGCGAGGAATTACATCACCGAGTGCGAAGAACGTTACGGCATGGACGCCGTCGAGGCCGTGCTCGATTCCTGCCACGCCCTGATGAGTCTCGGGGTCGATCGGTTCCGGAGACCGCGGCCGATTTCGGCCGAAGAAGAGAAGAAGCGGCAGAAGGAACGCGAGGACTACCTGCAGCAACAGGTAAACGACCTCTGGCGCACGATTCCGACGAAGGAGTCCGAGGAGCCGGAGAACGGGCCGCGTTTTCCGTCGGAGCCGCAGGAAAACCTGTTGTATTTCATAGAAAAAAACGCGCCGTTACTCGAACCCTGGGAACGCGAGATCGTCCGCATCGTGCGCAAGATCGCCGTCTACTTCTACCCCCAGCGCCAGACCAAGATCATGAACGAGGGCTGGGCGACCTTCTGGCACTACGTGCTGATGAACGACTTGTACGACGACGGGTTGATCGGTCAGGGCAACGTCCTCGAATTCCTGCAGTCGCATACGAACGTGATATTCCAACCGCCCTACGATTCACCGCATTTTTCCGGCATCAATCCGTATACCCTCGGATTCGCCATGTTTTCCGACATCCGCCGCATTTGTGAAAATCCGACGGCCGAAGACAAGCGATTCTTCCCTGAGTATGCGGGCAACGACTGGCTCGAAACGGTGCATCATGCGATGGCGAACTACAAGGACGAGAGTTTCATATTGCAGTTCCTCTCGCCCCACGTCATCCGCAAGCTAAAGCTTTTCAGCATAGTCGATGACGATACGGACAGTGCCATCCGAGTCACGGCAATACATGACGATGATGGTTATTTACAGGTACGCGAAAAACTGGCGGACCAGTACAACCAAAGCAAGCAGGAGCCCGATATACAGGTCTGGGACGTGTCGCTGCGCGGTGACCGTTCGCTTACCTTGCGCCATGCGCAGCACAACCGCATACCCCTGGAGGAGAACGACGCCAAAGAGGTGCTCAAACACCTGCATCACCTTTGGCGGTTCGATGTCCATCTCGAATCGGTGTTCGACGACAAGATCCATTGCGCTTACCACTGCAATGACAAGAAGGTATGGGTCGATGCCGGCACCGGCGGCCTGACCCTGGCAACCGGCTAGGGGTCTGCGCGGCAGACCCCCGGCGCGGATATCGCATCAGCCGCTAGGGAGACTCTGATTAATTCTCATCGCACACGTTGCGTTCATTTGGCCTGTGGT
>JBFISV010000095.1:0-8137 GCA_041608415.1 Woeseiaceae bacterium | reverse complement strand
GAAAGGCCGCAAAGTATATCAGCACACCTGTTCCGGGGATGCCCCCGGTTTAAAGCAATTCGGTCGGCGCGCGCGCTCATGCCACGCCGGCCAGACATACGCAGAGGCACTACACGATGCGATTCACCGACCAGCCGGCCGCGCGGCCGAGCAGCATACAGCGCGTAAACGAACGCTACCTCGGCGACGAGGCAGCGCTGGTCGAGGAACTGACCGCTGCCGCGGATGCCGGCGAGGCGGTGCGCAGCAAAATCCAGGAGACGGCCGCCTCGCTGGTGCGCGCAGTGCGCAGGAATCGGGCCCGCGAAGGCGGCATCGACGCATTTTTGCAGCAATACGATCTGTCGTCGCAGGAGGGCGTGCTGCTGATGTGCATCGCCGAGGCCCTGCTGCGGATTCCGGACGCCGACACCGCCGATGAGCTCATCGCCGACAAGATCACGTCCGCCAACTGGAAAGACCACCTCGGCAGCAGCGATTCCCTGTTTGTGAACGCGTCCACCTGGGGCCTCATGCTCACGGGCCAGCTGCTCAAACTCGACGACGATACGCGCGTCAACCCGGCGCAGGTGCTCGGCAAGATCGCGAGCCGGGCCGGCGAGCCCGTCGTACGTGCGGCGATGAAGCAGGCGATGCGCATCATGGGCCACCAGTTCGTCATGGGCCGCAGCATTGGCGAGGCCATGGACCGCGCCCGCAAAAAGTCGAATCGTGCGTATCGCTATTCCTTCGACATGCTCGGCGAAGCCGCGCTGACCAGCGCGGATTCCGCGCGCTATTTCGACGCCTATCACGCCGGAATCGAAAAGATCGGCGAGGCGCCCGCAACCGAGGACATCTTTGCGGCACCCGGCGTGTCGGTGAAACTCTCGGTGCTGCACCCGCGCCTGTCGATCGAGCAGCAGGACCGCGTGATGGCCGAACTCACGCCGCAGGTCGCGGCGCTCGCCAGGCACGCCAAGGATTCGGGGATCGCGCTCACCATCGACACGGAAGAGGCTGACCGCCTGGAAATCTCGCTCGAAGTATTTGCGGCGGTGCTGCGCGACCGCAGCCTGCGAGGCTGGGACGGCTTCGGCATCGCGGTGCAAACCTATCAACGGCGGGCGATGGCGGTCTTCGATTATCTGGAAACGCTGGCTGCGGACACGCGCCACCGGATTCCCGTGCGGCTCGTAAAAGGCGCTTACTGGGATGCCGAAATCAAACATGCGCAGGAACAGGGTCTCGCGAGTTTCCCGGTGTTTACGCGCAAGGAGCACAGCGACGTGTCGTATCTCGCGTGCGCGCGGCAGGTGCTGCAGGCGCGCGGCGCGTTCTATCCGCAATTCGCGACGCACAACGCGCACACGCTGGCGAGCGTGCTGCATTTCGCCGGAGCGCGGCGCGACTACGAATTCCAGCGGCTGCACGGCATGGGCGAAGAGCTGTACGCGGAAGTCATCGATGCCGACAAGCTGAATCGGCCCTGCCGCGTGTATGCGCCGGTCGGCAGCCACGAGGACCTGCTGCCGTATCTCGTGCGTCGACTGCTCGAAAACGGCTCAAATACTTCGTTCGTCAATCGCATCGTCGATGAGTCCATCCCCGTCGAGGACATCGTCGCGGATCCGATCGAACTGACGCAGAAGCACGGCTTCACGCCGCACCCGAGAATCGCCGCGCCGGCCGATCTGTTCGCGCCGGAGCGGCGCAATTCCGCCGGGATAAACCTCGCGGACAGGCTGGTCACACAATCGCTGCTCGCCGACATGCAGTCTGCAATCGAGAAGGACCATACGGCCGCGCCGATCGTGGCGGGCAAGCGATTGCAGGGCGTCGAGCAGCCGTCGGTCAACCCGGCCGACGCCAGCGAGGTTGTCGGCACGTGCAGGCAGGCCGAACCCGATCACGTCGACCAGGCGATGGCCGCGGCCGTCAACGGACAGCCGCAATGGGACAGGCTGCCGGCCGACGCGCGTGCAGCGGCCCTGGAACGCGCCGCCGACCTGTTCGAGGCGAACCGCCCCGAACTGCTGGCATTGTGCGTGGCCGAGGCCGGTAAGACGATCCCCGACGCCGTTGCCGAACTGCGCGAGGCCGTCGACTTCCTGCGCTACTACGCCGTGCAGGCGCGGCGGCTGTTCGCCGAGCCCACGGCGCTGCCCGGGCCGACGGGTGAGCGCAACACGCTCGCGATGCGCGGTCGCGGCGTATTCGTCTGCATCAGTCCATGGAATTTTCCGCTGGCGATTTTTACGGGACAGGTGTCGGCGGCGCTCGCGGCGGGCAACGCGGTGCTCGCGAAACCGGCCGAGCAAACGCCGCTCGTCGCGTTTCGCGCCGTCGAATTGCTGCTCGAGGCCGGCGTCCCGGCCGACGTACTGCATTTCCTGCCCGGCGACGGCGCGACAATCGGTGGCCGCGCCGTGGCCGATCCACGCGTGGCGGGCGTCGCGTTCACGGGTTCGACGGAAACGGCGCGCCTGATCAATCGCACGCTCGCGGAAAGGGACGGGCCTATCGCCGCATTGATCGCCGAGACGGGCGGGCAGAACGCAATGTTCGTCGACAGCTCCGCGCTGCCCGAACAGGTCGTGCTCGATTCGGTATTTTCGTCGTTCAACAGCGCGGGACAACGTTGCTCGGCATTGCGGGTCCTGTGCCTGCAGAATGACATTGCGGCGCGCGTGATCGAATTGCTCGAAGGCCACATGGACGAACTCGGCATCGGGGACCCGGCACTGCTGTCGACCGATGTCGGTCCGGCCATCGACGACGAGGCTCGCTCGTTACTGGAATCGCACGTCGAGCGCATGGCGCGCGAGGCCGCGATACTGCACCGTTGTACGATGCCTGCGGAGACCGATGCAGGTACTTTTTTCGCGCCGACGCTCGTCGAGATCGACGGTCTCGAGCAGCTCAAGCGGGAGGTGTTCGGGCCGATACTTCACGTCCTCAGGTTCCGCGGCAGGGATCTCGAGAAAACGGTCGCGGCGGTGAATGCAACGGGGTATGGTCTGACCATGGGGCTGCACAGCCGAATCGACGCGCGGGCGCGCAAGCTCGCCGAACTCTCCGGCGCCGGCAACATGTACGTGAATCGCAACATGATCGGCGCCATCGTCGGCGTGCAGCCGTTCGGCGGCTGCGGGCTTTCGGGTACCGGCCCCAAAGCCGGCGGGCCCAACTACCTGACGCGTTTTGCGAGAGAATTCAGCGTCAGCAACAACATTGCGGCCGTCGGCGGCAATGCGAGCCTGCTGTCGCTCGGGTCCGACTAGGGGCGAGGCAGCGACGATGCCCGCGATCAGCATATTCGACATTTTCAAGATCGGCATCGGGCCGTCGAGTTCACATACCGTCGGCCCGATGAAAGCGGCGCGCCAGTTTGCCGATGAAGCGGCGCGGCATGACGGCAGCGTCGAGACATTGCAGGTGACCCTGCACGGTTCGCTCGCGTGGACGGGGAAAGGGCACGGTACGGATTCCGCCATCATCCTGGGCCTCGCCGGCTTCGAACCGGCGACGATCGATCCCGACATTGTCGACGATTTTCTACGCGACGTGCATGCGAGCCGCCGTCTTGCGGTTGCGGGTATCGGCGAGATCGATTTCGATCCCGCAAGCGATATCGTCTTCGACACCGGCACGGAGTTGCCGCGCCATACGAACGGCATGCATTTTGTCGCGCGCGCGGCAAACGGCCGCGCTGCCGCCGATGCGATCTACTACTCGCTCGGTGGCGGTTTCATCGCGCGCGGCGACGAGCCCGAAGTCGCGGCCCAGGAAGGGGAGCCGCCGTTCGCGTTCAGGAGTGCCAACCAGCTCCTGCAGCTGTCCGCCGAAAACGACCTGAGTATCGCGGCGCTCGTCATGAAAAACGAGCTTGCCTGGCGCAGCTCGGCCGAGGTCCTGCAGCGACTCGATGCCATCTGGTCGGCGATGGCGTCCTGCATCGAACGCGGCCTCCGTACCGAAGGCGTGTTGCCCGGGAAAATGTCCGTCCTGCGGCGGGCGCCGAAGCTCAGGAAGCGCCTCGGGGCGGGCGGCGAACCGTCGGCCGTGACCGCGATGGAGTGGGTCAACGCGTTTGCCATCGCGGTCAACGAAGAAAATGCGGCCGGCGGCCGTGTGGTCACGTCGCCGACGAACGGCGCCGCCGGCATCATTCCGGCCGTGCTCATGTACTACGAGCGCTTCGTCCCGTCGTCGACGGACGAGGGCATCCGCACGTTCCTGCTGACGGCGGGCGCTATCGGCATTCTCTACAAGATCAATGCGTCGATCTCGGGCGCGGAAATGGGCTGCCAGGGCGAGGTCGGCGTCGCCTGCTCGATGGCGGCGGGCGGGCTCGCGGCGGCGCTCGGCGGCAGCAACGACTGTGTGGAGGAAGCGGCGGAAATCGGCATGGAGCACAACCTCGGCCTGACCTGCGATCCCATCGGCGGCCTCGTACAGATACCGTGCATCGAGCGCAACGCGATGGGTGCGGTCAAGGCGATCAATGCCGCCACGCTGGCCGCGCACGGCGACGGCACGCACAAGGTGTCGCTCGACCAGGTCATCGAGACGATGCGGCAGACGGGTCTCGACATGATGTCGAATTACAAGGAAACCTCGAAGGGCGGCCTCGCCGTCAACGTGCCGGAATGCTAGCGGCCGCCGTGGCCGGCTCCATGCACTGACATTGCGCCGGCCGGTCTCGCCGGCGCCGGGCTACCCGGCAATACCGGGCGCATTGCGCGAGCAGCATTGCCGCGATGCAGCCGGACATCGCGGCGATCCGCGGACCGTGATCTGTGTCACATTTCCATATCGTGTCCGGAGTCACGAACTGTGATTCCTTACCGGATTGCGCCGGGCTAAATCCCTAGAATTCCAATCAATTCAGTTCGAAACCCGGAGGGCCGAGCTGCGCGTCGCCGTTGCCGCAGAGTCGCGTCGCCCTGACGCCCGAATTCGACATTATCTATGTGCAAATCACGATATGGATGGTTGGTGATTGCTGCGACGATCGGCGCCCCGGGTATTGCCGCCGGCGAGTCCGGCACCGCTTCGTGGTCCCGGGAGGCCGCCGTCGAAATCGCGCGCGAGGGTAACTTCGACGAAGCGCTGCGCCGGCTCGGAGAACTCCGGGACGCCGCACCCGCCGATCCCCGGCTCCTGCACGACGAAACCGTGGTGCTCACCTGGGCCGGCCGCGACAGGCTGGCGTTCGGGAACGCTGCTTCGCTTAGCGTCGAGACCACGCCCGACTATGTCGCAAAAGCCGTCGCCCGTTCCGCCCGCAATCTCGGTGAGTTCGAAGCGGCCACCCGCTGGTATACGGCACTGCTGGACCGCGACATGGCCGATCTCGACGCACGCCGCGGCCTCGCGATGACCGCAGCCGATGCCGGCGATTTCACGGCTGCGTGGGGGGTACTCGACGCCGCCGCGCCGGCAGAGCGCAACGACGTCACGCTGTTGTTGACCGAGGCGTACATCCTCGAACGGGAACGGCGCTACCTGGAAGCGCTGGCGAGCTACCAGCGAATCACCGAGGTCGCACCCGACAACAAGCCGGCCTTGCGCGGCACGGCGCTCATGCTGCGTGCGGTCCTGATGCCGCGCCAGGCGCTGGCGCTCGCGAACCGGCATCCGGGCATTCTCTCCGATGAGGAGACAGTGAACCTCGAAGCCGACGTCGCCGCACTGCAAATTCGCTACGGCTCGCAGTCCTGGTATCCGGATGCCCGGCGCCACGAGGGCACCGACACGGCGCTCGCGAAAGTCGACGAATTGCTGGCACGCCCCGACCTCGATGCCGACATGGCATTGCGGCTGCGCTACGATCGCATCGTGGCGCTCGCCAATCGCCGGCGCGCGACCGAGGCCATTACGGAATTCGAGAACCTGGGCGTCGATCATGCCGTCATTCCGTCATATGCACTGGCGGCGGCGGGCATGGCTTACCTCAGTGAGCGGCAGGCCGATACGGCTCGCCGTCTGCTCGAGCAGGCGGTTGCCAGGGACCCCGGCAATTTCCAGCTCAAGTTTCAGCTGTTCTTCGCCTATACCGACTCGCGCGAGGCGAAGCGCGCGATCGATCTTGCCGGCGAATTGCTGGCGACCCTGCCCGAAACCAACCGGGTTCCGGGCTCGAAGGTCGTGAAGGGCAATCGCGATTACCTGCGCGCCGCCATCATGTTCGGACTGGCGCAGGCCTATTTTTACGAACTCGAGGATTCGCAGCGCCATTTCGAGCGCCTGCTCGTGAAGGCGCCGCACAACACCGACATTCGTCACGAGCTTGCGAACGTTTATCGGTGGCGCGGCTGGCTGGATCGCTCACTGTCCGAATACGCACAGGTGCTGACGGTCGAACCGGACCTCATGTCGGCGCGCGTCGGCAACGCACACGCGCGCCTCGACTACGGTGACTATGCGACGGTCGAGCGCGAACTGCATGTGCTCGGCGAGTATTACGACGACGAGCCGATCGTCAAGAATCTCCTGCAGCGTTGGCGGGTCCACAACCGCCAGGAATTGGTGACGAATGCCCGCTTCGGCAACAGCAGCGGGCCGACGTTTGGCAACGATCAGTACACGGTCGATGCCGCCTGGTACTCGAAGCCGCTCGCACGCAACTTTCGCGTCCTGCTCTTCACGCACGATGCCTACGCGGATTTCCCGGCAGGCGCCGTGCATCGCGAGCGTGCCGGCGCCGGGCTCGAATATCGCCGCATGCGCTGGCTCGCGTCGGCGCGCGTATCGGCATCGAGAAACGGCGGCGAGGCGGGACTTCGCGGCACCGCCAATTATCGACTCAGCGACCTCTGGAAATTCGGCGCCGTCGTCGAGACGCAGAGCAACGCAAACCCGCTGCGCGGCCAGCGCAGCGGCGTCAGTAGCGACCTCGTTGCCGTGAACGCGACCTGGACGCACAGCGAATCCACGGATGCCGCTGTTCAACTGGGGCGGCAGGATTATTCGGACGGCAATGCCGGCACCCAGCTCCTGCTCCGGGCCCAGCACCGCTTCATCAACAGCCCGCGCTTCAGGCTGGGCGTCAACGCCGAGTTTTACGCCGACGAGCACGACCGTGACGACGTCGATTACTTCAGCCCGCTGGACAGTCGTGGCGCGTACGTCGGCATGCGTTACGACTGGCTGATGACCCGGCGCTACGACTTCGCCCTGACGCACATGTTAGCCGGCAAACTCGGTCGCTACGATCAGTCCGGGTTCGACGTGGAGAGCACCTGGCTGTTCGACTACGAGTTTCAGTTCGAACTCAACAATCGTTTCAGCGGTCACGTCGGATTCAGCCGCCGCAGGGACGTCTTCGACGGCGGACGGGAATACGGCACTTTCGTCACGGGGGGAATTCGGTGGCGGTTCTGAAGCGCTGGCCTTTGTTACTGGTATTCCTCGCGCTGCCGGCATTCGGGACCGAACTGCCGTTTCAGGTCATTGCGTATCACGACGTGCGCGACGACGTCGCCGGGGATTACGATCCGGATCAATATGCGATATCGACCGCCAATCTCGTCGATCAGTTCACCTGGCTCAGAGACAACGGCTTTCATCCGGTCGGTATCGACCAGATCGTTGCCGCTCATAACGGCGCAGGGACCCTGCCGCCGAAGGCCGTCCTGCTGACGTTCGACGACGGTCTCGCAAGCGTCTACACGCGCATCTATCCGTTACTGAAGCTGTTCGACTACCCGGCGGTCGTGAGCGTGGTGACGAGCTGGATAGACTCCGACGTCGCCATCGCCTATGCCGACAAGACTTTGCGGCGCGAAGACTTCCTGACTCGAGAGCAACTGCGCGAAATGCAAAGCTCGGGACTCGTGGAAATCGCATCGCACAGCCACGACCTGCACCAGGGCATTCGCGGCAACCCGCAAGGCAATCTGCAGCCCGCCGCAATCACGCGCCTGTACGACGGCGCCGCCTACGAGAGTGAGGCGGCGTACCGGGACCGCATTCGCAGAGATCTTGCGACCAGTGTGCGGAAGATCACCGATCTTACGGGCCGCGCGCCGAGGGTGATTACCTGGCCGTACGGTGCCGTCAACGACATCGCGGAATCGATCGCGGCGGAGCAGGGAATGGAGGTCAGCCTGACGCTCAACACCAAGTTCGTCAGTACACCCGAAAGCCTGAG
>JBFISV010000094.1:0-8141 GCA_041608415.1 Woeseiaceae bacterium | reverse complement strand
GCCATCGTAAAGCTCTGGCGCTGGCGCTCGCCGACTTCGCGTTCCTTGTCGATATTCTCCTGCGGTACGCCGTTTTCCCTGCCTCTCTCCAGCGTGTACTCGGTGTTGTAAATATCGAGCGCGAAATACGTGCCCCGTTCGATACCCATGCGAATGGCCTCTTCGTCCAGGAAACTCGCGTGCTCGATCGAATCGACCCCGGCGATGATGGCCGTCTTGATGCCTTCCGCGCCGTGCGCGTGCGCCGCGACCTTGCGGCCGTGCTGGTGCGCCTCGTCGACGAGCGCCTGCATTTCCTCGAGCGTATACTGCTGGCCGCCGACGTTGTCGCCTTTCGACAGCACGCCGGCGGTCGCGCAGAACTTGATGACGTCGGCCCCGTACTTGATGTTTTCGCGAACCTTCGCCCGTACCTGCCAGGGTCCGTCAGCGACGCCCTCGCTCTTGTCCGCGTAGCTCGGCGGCAGCAGGTTGTTGTCGCAGTGCCCGCCCGTTATGCCGAGCGACGGGCCGGAGACGCGCATGCGCGGGCCGTCGATCTCGCCGTCGTTGATCGCATCGCGCAAGGCCACGTCTGTATAGCCGCCCGCGCCGACGTTGCGCACGGTCGTGAAGCCCGCGTCGAGTGTCTTGCGCGCGTTCAGCACGCCGTACAATGCCTCGCGTGGAACGGAGATTCCGAGGCTCCTGTAGCCGTGAAAGCGATGGTCCCCGGTCAGGTGATCGTGCATGTCGATGAGGCCGGGAAGCACGGTGAAGTCCGAGAGATCGATCACGGCGGCGCCCGGCGGTATCGCGACGTCCGCGGCGTCCGCGACGTCGACGATCTTGTCGGCTTGTACGACGATCACCTGCTCGGACAGCACGCGGCCATTGACGACGTCGATGAGCCGGCCCGCCTTCAGATAGCTCTGCGCCTCATCAGCCTGCGCCGCGATTGCCGGCAACAACAAGGCCCACAACAGCGTCGGAACCGCGAGTTTCAACATCACTTCACCTCTCGTTCGGGCGGGGCGGAAAGCAATCGTGTTGCGGCCATTGCAGTTCCTCGGGAGGTGAATGCATCGGCGGCCGTCATGCCATCCGGATTCAAAATATGCAGCAGATGCTGCGTCAGGGCAACAACCCCGGAGTCCGGTGAACCGCCGCAAAAGCACGGCGTCCCGGTCTGCCTGCGGATTCCGCAACGTCGATCCGGCCCGGACCGGCCCTCGTAAAACGTCGCAATAATACTGATTGCTTTCGGCAGGAAAGAGAGTAGATTCCCGCATCGCGTCGGACGCAGCCGAAAGGCCCGGCCGGTCGCCACTCAACGAACTTCGGCTAACCGCCGAGTGCGCGCTGAGCGTGTTTGGGGCGATTTGCCCGGGACTTTTTCCTTCATGAGGAGGAATCTCATGCGTGCATTTACTTTGGCCCTGGCTTTTTTTGTCCTCGCCGCCTGCGGCGGGGGCGGTGGTGGTGGCGGCGGCAGTGTGACACCGCCTCCGCCGCCTCCCGCCGATGCCGATCCTGGCGGCCTGTGGTTCGGAACGCTGGCCTACGACAACGAGACCTTCGAGGAGCTCGTCGGCATCACGACAGCCGACGGTCGATTCACGTTTATTTCGCTCGACACGTTCGGGCCCGATACGTTCGGCCAGTACATCGGCACGGCGACCGTCGCCGGATCCGATATCACGGGCGCCGGCAAAGCGTACGCAGCGCCGGGATCGAGCTGGGGCAACGGTGGGAGCGTGCTGGACATCACGCTTACCGCCGTCGTCGTGGAGCGGACGTCCCTGTCCGGCAGTTGGCAGACGAGCAGCGGAGAGACCGTCACCTTCGAGCTCGTCTACGACGCGGAATACGAGAAGGACTCGGCGCTGGCATTCATTGACGGCGTATGGTTCGTCTACGACGACGCGCTCAATCCGACGCTCACGTTGACGGTTG
Organism: Woeseiaceae bacterium; assembly: GCA_041608415.1. GTDB lineage: Bacteria > Pseudomonadota > Gammaproteobacteria > Steroidobacterales > Woeseiaceae > UBA1847. The sequence continues at coordinate 6,206 of JBFISV010000094.1, read as the reverse complement.
AGAGCGACGGCTCGTTCTCGGGGCAGAACTCGGCGGGTTGCGTCTCGCTCGGCCAGATTTCGATTATCGATGCAAACTTCAGGGTGTATGGCTGGGACGTGGTGATCAGCGACTGCCTGATTGCGGGCGACTATACGGGTGTCGCGGTGCTCTTCGACGTGGATACCGGCGATCCGGACAACTCGGAGAACAACGCCGTGCTCGTCAGCATCAGCAATGACCTGCGGGCTCTGCTGCTGCCGCTGGAGCGCTGAAACAGCGCGGGCGGCGGCGCGCTAGAGCCAGCGCCTGGCCTGTGAAAAATAGTCCCGGTATGCGTCCCCGAAGGCATTATACAGCTTGCGTTCCTCGCGCACGATCACGTATCGGTCGGTGAGGAAAACCGCAACCGCGCCGGTCAACGCAATCCACGGGCTGTCGATCATCACCGCGAGGCCGAACTGAATGAAAGCGAGCCCGAGGTATCCGGGGTTGCGCGTGTACTGGTAAATACCCGTGGTCACGAGCGCAGCCGACGCGGCATAGGGATCGTAGGTCGTGCCGGCCCGGGCGAATGACATCATCGAACTTCGAATCAGCAACACGCCGGCAATCACCATGATCAGCCCGACGATGATTTGCGGCACCAGCGGCATCGTCGGCATTGGGCGAACGACGTCGATGCCGAGCCCGGCGAGGAACGCGACAGCGAAAATCACGGGAGGCGGTGCGAGCGGTTTTTGCAAGTCGTCCGTCACTTCGGCCTACGATAACTCGACGCACCGGCCTCGCACCAACGGTTCGAACCCGAAGGGCCTGCCCCGTGGCCTCGATCACGGGACGCGGTAATAGTTTTCTCTCATCAGCAGACTGAATCCTTGAAATCGAAATTCCACGTTGCCGTCGCCGACGGCTACCGGCTCGACGCGCCCGGCCAGCACGCGCTCGAGGCTCTCCTGCAGGTCGATGAGCCGCGCAGGGTCGGCCTTCGGCGTGTTATGGGCCGGGAAAACGGCTTTTAACTGCGGCGCCAGCGCGGCGAGTTTCGCCACCGACGCCCGGTAGGCGCGAAGGTCGGTTTCGGGGAAAAACAGCCATATCGGGCCTTCGTAAAAGCTGTCGCCCGACCACAGGAAGCCGGTATCGCGCTCCAGCAGGGCGATCGAATCGTCGGTATGCCCGGGAATTCGCAGGATTTCGAGTTTGCGCCCGCCGATGTCGAACACGTCGCCGTCCGCGATCGTCCCGCTGATCGAGAACGGCCTGACCCGATGCGTCTGTTGCGTGACGCCTGCCGGCGGCTCCTTGCACAGTGCCTCGGGCGACACTTCCAGCGCAATTTCCTCGCTTTGCATGCCGCCGATCCGGCGCAACGAAAACGGCGTGGCGACGGAGAATATCTCGTCGAACTGGTAGTTGCCGCCGATGTGGTCGAAATGGCTGTGCGAGTTGAGCACGCGAACGGGCTTGTCGGTGAGTCTGTCGACGACGGCCTCGATGTCGCCGATGCCGTTGCCGGTATCGAACAGCACGCCGGCCTCGGTTCCGACGACCAGGTAGGAAATGACTTCCTGCCACTGGAACGGCTCGTATATCGCCCAGGTATCGGCCGCGACTTCGTAGACCTCGAACCAGTCGTCGCTCGCGCGGTGTTTTCGAAACTCGGCATAAGCCGGCCGCGGCAGGCGCTCGCAGAAGTTCGCGAGGGTACCGGCGTAGGACGCGGAATCCGGTGCCGCCGGACCGTCTGCGAGCATGCATCCGCCCAAAATGCCGCAGCACAGCGCAGCGATGAGCCTCTTCTTCACATCGAACTCCCGCGATCCCGTCCAATCGCGCCGGGACCGGTGTGACGATTCGTTGCGCGGCGGATTCAGTCTTCGACCATGGCCTTGAGCCGCGACAACGCATCGTCCCACTCTGTGGACACGGTGTCGAGATAGGAACGCGCCTGCTCGACCGGTTGCTGCACGTAAGTGAACCGGCTTTCGCGGCCGACGCGTCTCGACTCGACGATTCCCGCCCGCTCGAGCACCCGCAGATGTTTCGTGACGCCCTGGCGGCTCAGCCCGAGTCCGCTCGCGAGCTGGGCGATCGAGCGCGCGCCGCCGTCGTTGAGTCGCGAGATCAGGGTCAGGCGCGTTGCGTCACCGAGCGCCGCGAACACGGGCGCCGTGTCGTGAAGGGTAAGAGTCCGTTCAGGATTCGACATGGGCCGTGATGTTCTTGGCCTGCTCGTTCCAGCCCTGCGTGTTGCGCCGCAACGCGTCAACGCGACGCGGGTCGTCCGGCAGCGCGTCGAACCCGGACTCCGAAATGACGAGGCGCGTGCCGCCCTCCGTCGGCTCGAGCCGGAACTCGACGCGTGTTGTCGGCTCGTCGGAATAATCGACGTCGGGATCGCCACCGTAGGGGCACCACGTGAACGCGAACAGCGATTCGGGCTCCATCGCCTCGACCGTCGCCTCCCATTTCAGGTGCTCGTAGCCCGGATAGGTGATCCGGCCGCGTGAGACTTCGCCGACCGCGAACGGCCCTTCGAGATCCACGCGGAACCATGCGCCGAATTCCCGGTGGTCCGTCAGCGCGCGCCAGACGCGGGCGACGGGCGCTTTGAGATCGATACGTTTTTCGATACTGTCCTGCATATTGGCAACCTCCTGGTTGCGCTTATAGTGGCACGATAGCATGCTGAAATGCAACTTTTTGGTTGCATATTTCCTGTGCCCGGGTGGGCCTTGAAGGAAAGCGATCGCTCAATCCGCGACGAGTTCGACCCGAAACCCATCGGGTTCGACGTTGTCTCCGCGCAAGAGCCGCTGGAACCAGAACGGGCGTCCGTAAGTTCGGTCCGGCATGCGAAAATACGCGATCTCGCAATCCGCGAAGAAGCCGCAGCCGGGACTCGTTCGTCCGTTTGCCCGCAGTCGAATCACGCCGGACGGGTCCGTGCGTCCCATCGCCCGGTCGGTATCGACACAGGTCAGGATCGCGTCAGCGACAGGCCCGGAGTCTTCATCGACCAGCCGTATTACGGCGGGCATCACGAAGTCCTCATAGCATCCACAAATGGTTTTATGGCAGTCGTGACGCATAGGGGGACCGCTGTTGCACGCCGACACGCTGATGACGGCGAGACACCCGGCAATGATGCCACGCATCGCTTTTTTTTGGATTGCTCGTGACGATCGGGGCATCGAACGCTCGCTCCTTACAGAGGTTCAGACGACATCGAGTTTCGCGAGCTCGCTCCGGCACTGCGCCGCGTCGACGAATGGGATCGTCCGGATTCCGATCGAGGACGCGGCGGCCAGGTTTTCGCTCACGTCGTCGATGAAGACGGTCTCGGATGCGTTCAGGCGATGCTCACTGAGCAAGTGCTCGTAGATTTCGATCTCGGGCTTGATGCGGTGTACGCGGCAGGAAATGACGGTACCGTCGAAGCAGTCCCAGATATCGTGGTTTTTCTCGAGAAACTCGATTGACGCGAGGTGCATGTTCGAAATGACGTACAGCCTGTTCCCCGTGCCGCTGATCGAGCGAATGAGCTCGATCGTATCCTCTTTCGGCGTGAGCGATGCCGGTACCGCATCGAATAAGCGCTCGACGCGCTCGCGCGGCAGGCCCGTGCGCTGAACGCCCCGCATTACGGCCTCGTCGAGGGCCAGGGTTCCGCGATCGAGTTCCAGCCAGTCCGGGTGCTCGAAGATGCCGGCCCGCACGACATCCTGCGTTCGCGCATCCCGGAAGTGGCGCCGGATGATGCCTTCCGGCTGCCAGTTGAACACGACGCCGCCCAGGTCGAATACGACGTTCAACGCTGCCGCCCGGGACGAGCGACGTATCGGCACCAGGCCCTCGCACCACTCGTTGGCGTGAAAGCCGGGAATGGCGAACCGTTCGCCTCACGTGCCGACCTGATCCCGCTACCTCCCGGCTTGCCGTGCGCGGCTCATTGCTCTAGCGACACCCCACGGTTTGGACCGCATCCGTGCCGCTGAAGGACTCACCGCCATGGGTTTGGCCCGTCAAGGTGGCCTCCGTGTCACCGCAGGCGATGCCGGTCGCGGGAATTCGGAAGCGCAACACGAGATCGGCCAACCCGTCACGATTTACGTCTTGCACACGAAAGCGAATCGCACTCGCCTCTGCAGGACCGAATGCAACCGTGGCAGCGTCGATCTGCAGCGCATCGAACGGCGTCTCCGCATCGGACAGCACGGCTACCCAGACTCCGCCCCTCGAGCGCGGATTCAGGACGTTTCGCTTGTTGCCGGGCTTGATGTCGATGGCTACTTGAACCCCACTCTGCGCAAACTCGAACGCCCCCATGTCGACGGTCGCCACGCCGTCGCCGTCGCCATCGACGGGTCTCGGATTGTTGTCGAAGTCCGTGGGCGGCGCACCGTCGTTGGTCCCTGCATCGATCGCTACCGATCCCGGGAGCAATCGGAAATCGCCGCTTGCCGCGGCGACGAAAGCGGGATCCGCCGAGATGTTGCCGTCCGTCCCGGTCAGGTCGGGGAGTATTCCGCCATAGTCGCCGCCTTCGTTGTTCCAGACGTCGTTGAAAGCGACCACGGGCACGTTTCCGAAGTCAGTCAATATTCCCGCACCCCGGGTGTTGCCCGCAATGATGTTGTTCGTGATCGTGATTGCACCGAAAAAGTCGTTCTTTATGCCGCCGCCGACATTCCCGGCGACGACGTTGTTCACGATTCGCGGCTCGGCGCCGTCCGGCAGCGTCAGCGTGATTCCGGCGCCTTCGAGGTTATTGACGATTACGTTGTTCTCGATCAGCGGTGAGGACACGTTGACGATGGCGATGCCCGCCGTGATCAAAAAGCCGCTGCCTCCGGCCGAGTTGTTGTGAATGAGGTTTCTCCCGATATAAGGGGACGCCCCGTTGAGGAAGATCGCGCCCCCAATCGTGCCGCTGTTTTCCGTGATGATGTTGTCCTCGACCACGGGGGACGTGAACCAGATCGCGACGCCTGCGCCGAACGTATTGTTGCCGTTTCGCAGCGTGAATCCCCTGATCACGGAGCCCGGCCCTTCGCCGGATTCGAAGGTGACGACGGAGCCGCCGACGGCGCTGATCGTGGTGACACCGGGGCCCTGTTCGCTCGCGACCGTGATCGCCTTGCCGAAGAAATTGATACTTTCGTTATAGACACCCGGCGCCACGATCACTTCGTCGCCATCGACGGCAGCGTTGATGGCGTCCTGGATCGTGGGCTGATCGGCGGGCACCTGGATGGTCGCGGCACTGGCTGTGCCTGAGGCGATAACGCCGAACAGCGTCAACGCGAGCAAAGTCATTGTTTTTAACATAATCGTTGCCCTCGCGGGGACGAGACAATCGCGACTACTTATACAGAGTTTAGACCATCGCCTGACGATATTTTTCAGACGGCTACCCGGATGCAGCCTCGTCGACCTTGCGCATCCAGCCGCCTTTCGCGGGCTCGTCGAGAAAGCTCGCTTTGAAGCTGTTTTTTACCAGTTGAATAACTTGTTCGCGCGTCGGCGCGAGCGCGTCGGCAACGGCGCGAAAATTGTCGTTGACGTAGCCGCCGAAGTACGCCGGGTCGTCCGAATTCACGGTAACGACCAGGCCCTGCTCAAGTAGCGCCAGGATCGGATGTTCGTCCATCGAGTCGTACACGCACAGCCGGACGTTCGACAGCGGGCATACCGTCAGCGGAACTTGCCGCGCGGCGACCTCCTTCATCAGCTGCGGGTCTTCGGTGATGCGAACGCCGTGGTCGATGCGCGACACGCCGAGCAGGGCGAGCGCTTCCCGGATGTAGGCCGGCGGGCCTTCTTCTCCCGCATGCGCCACCGCCTCGAGCCCCGCGTCGCGGGCAAGCGCGAAGACCTCCTCGAACAGGCGCGGCGGAAAGTCGCGCTCGGACGAATCGAGACCGACGCCGTGGATATGGTCGAGGAACGGCTCCGCCGCGCGCCAGGTTTCGAGCGCGTCGGCGGCCGGCAGGTGCCTGAGGAAACACATGATCAGTTGGCTCGTGATGCCGAGCTCGGTTCCGGCCTGCTCGAGCGCACGCTGCATGCCCTCCATGACGACGGCGAACGGGATACCGCGGCTCGTGTGGCTTTGCGGATCGAAAAAGATCTCCGCGTGCACGACGTTCTCGGCCTCGCACCGTTTCAGGTAGGCCCAGGTGAGGTCGTAAAAGTCCTCCGCCGTTTGCAGCACGGCGGTG
>JBFISV010000093.1:0-8143 GCA_041608415.1 Woeseiaceae bacterium | reverse complement strand
GCCGTTTTTTCGCGCCATGCGTCACAGATCGGCCCATTGCCGCTAAAGTTTCGCCGTGCCCCGCCGGGCACGGGCGGCCGATTCCCCGGTAAATCCTTAAAGATTCGCGATGCCTGTCCGATAACTCCCTTGAACAGCGGCCGCGAATGGATCTCGAGGCCTTAATCATTGGCTTCCGGCAGCTTTAGCAGACCGGGCTTACATTGGTAACCAGGAGTTAGGAAAATGGCACAGACGATCAATACAAACGTCGCGTCGCTCAACGCGCAACGTAATTTGAATCGTTCGCAAGGTTTGCTAAACCAGTCGCTGGAAAGACTGTCCACAGGCTTGCGAATCAACAGCGCAAAGGACGATGCCGCCGGACTTGCGATTTCAGAACGCTTCACGACCCAGATTCGCGGACTGAACCAGGCGGTGCGAAACGCCTCGGACGGCATTTCGCTGGCGCAGACGGCCGAGAGCGCGCTCGGCGAGCTGACCAACAACCTGCAGCGCATTCGCGAACTCGCTGTGCAGTCGGTCAACGCAACCAACTCGGCTTCCGACCGTGCGGCGCTCAATGCCGAAGTGCTCGAGCGCATCAACGAAGTCGACCGCATCGCCAAGCAAACCAATTTCAACGGCGTCAAGGTTCTCGACGGTTCGTTCGGCACGGCGACCTTCCAGGTCGGTGCAAACGTCGGCGAGACAATTGGCGTGAGCCTGACGACCGACGTCACCGCCGCGGCACTTGGCACGGTGAATACCGATACCGGCGCCCTGTTCGATTTCGCAACGCAAGCCGATCCGGTTCTCGGTGAGGTGACGTTGACGGTACTCGATGCCGGCGCGGCAACGCTCGGAACGGTCGCAATCGCAGGCGGCTCGACGGTACAGCAGGCGGCCGACGCAATCAATGAGGCGAACATAGGCGGCGTCTCGGCGTTCGTCAACGCGTCGAGCGAACTGCAGATCCTGTCGACCGAAGTAGGCGTCAACTTCACGGAAGTCGGCGGCGGCGGTAACACGACCGGCCTCGGCGCCACGGTAACGGCAGCGGAAGCGGCGACCACGGCAACCACGTTGGCCGGCCTCGGCGTCGATACGGTAGCCAACGCCAACTTCGCCATCGCTCGCATTGACTCGTCGCTGACCGCCGTCAACGGACTGCGCGGCAACCTCGGCGCGATTCAGAACCGCTTCGAGTCGACCATCATCAACCTGCAGACGGTCAGCGAAAATCTCTCCGCTTCGCGCGGCCGCATCCAGGATGCCGATTTCGCCGCGGAAACCGCCGCGTTGACCAAAGCGCAGATCCTGCAACAGGCGGGCGTAGCCGTACTTTCGCAGGCAAACGCGCAGCCGCAGCTCGCTCTGAGTCTGCTGCAGTAAGCAATGCAGGGCAGGTGACCCTGCGCCCGGCAGCAAGGAAGCAGCCGGGCACGGGGTGTCGGGAGAAGCATGATGTCGGACCAGGACGTAAAATCGATTTCGAGCGCGACCGGGCGTCTCCCGGTATTGCAGAGTCGTCCCGACACGGTGGCCGAACAAAGCGGCAAACCTCGGCCAGCGCACGGCAACGAGATGCCGGTCCCCGCGCCGCCGGCCCCGGATCTCGAAGCGCTCGCAGCTGCCCTCAATGTCGCAAGCCAGTCGATCGGCAGGGAGCTGCGCTTCAAGGTCGACATGGACAGCGGCCAATCGGTCATCCAGGTGCTGGACCGCGAAACCGGCGAACTCATACGCGAAATCCCGCCGGAAAAGGCGGCGATCCGCGCGGCGGCGAACGGCGATCTGCAACTCAGGCTCTACGATCGCGTGGTGTGATCGCCCCGGCAATTGCGCCGACGCGGCACCCCGCTGGCATGTGGCACGCTTCTTGAAGATGCCTGATTGAGTTTTGAAGAGAGATTTCGAATGGCCAGCATCGTATCGACGGGAATAGGCTCCGGCCTCGACATCGCCGGCATAGTCGCGAGCCTGGTCGCCGCGGAGGGTCAGCCGGCGGAGACGCGTCTCGGCCTCGCCGAAGCCCGGGCGCAAGCGCGGCTGTCCGCTTTCGGCAGCCTGAAGTCGGCGCTCGCGGACCTGCGTGACAAACTCGAGGTGATGAAGAGCGCCGAGAGTTTTCTCGTCAGAAAAGCCGCCTCCAGCGATGAAAACCTGTTCACGGCGAGTGCCGGGACCGGCGCGTATCCGGCGAGCTATGCGCTCGAGGTCATACAACTGGCGCAGGCGCAAAGGCTGACGTCCGCTGCGTTCGCGGATTCGGATACGGTCGTGGGAACCGGAACGCTGACGATCGACGTCGGCGGCTCGAGCATGGACCTCGAGATCACCGCCGACAACAATACGCTCGCCGGCATTCGTGACACGATCAATTCCTCCAGTGACAATCCCGGTGTCGCCGCGACGATCGTCAATGCCGAAAGCGGCAGTTTTCTGATCCTGACGGCCGAGGAGACCGGCGCCGTTAATACGATGACGGTCACGCAGTCAGGTGGCGACGGCGGCCTGGCGGCGCTCGAATACGACCCCGCTGCCGGCCTGACCGCACTGACCGAATCGACGCCGGCGCTCGACGCGCTGATCCGTATCGACGGACTCGACGTGTCCGGCGACACCAACGAGTTCGCCGGCGTCATCGACGGCGTGACGATTTCGGTCACAGCGGAGTCGAGTGGCGGCCCGGCAGTTCTGACCGTCGAGAACGATGACGACGCGGTGCGAACCATCGTTGCCGACTTCGTCGAAAGTTACAATGCGCTGGTCACCACGCTCGACAGCCTGACAGCCTACGACAGCGAGACCGCACTCGCGGCGCCACTGCTGGGCGATGCGACGGTACGCGGCATTCGCGACCAGATCCGCCGTGAGTTGAGCACGGCGGTGGCGGATCTCGAAGCCGACTTCTCTACGCTCTCCGAAGTCGGCATCGAGACACAGCTGGATGGCACCCTGAGCATCGACGATGACGCGCTTGCGAGCGTGCTCGCCGGCGATTTCGTGAAGTTCGGCCAGCTGTTTTCCGCAACGGGCGGGTTTGGCGTCCGTTTGCACGGTCTCGTTGACGGTTTTCTCGACAGCGACGGCATCCTCGAGAATCGTACCGACGGTATCGAGACGAAGTTACAGGACATTGGTGACGAACGCGTCGCACTGAACGAACGTCTGGGCGCGCTCGAGATCCGCCTGCTGCGGCAATTCAATGCGCTCGACTCGCTGCTCGCGGAGCTTTCGTCGACGAGTAACTTCTTAGCGCAGCAGCTCAATAACCTGCCCGGCGTCGAGTCCGGCACCCGCAATTCCAATACCTGAGGACCTGCAATGCCTTCTGCAAATGCCGACGTCGCCGTCAAACAATATGAACAGCTGGCCATCCGGAGTCGTGTGAACGAGGCGTCGCCGCATCGGCTGATCCAACTCATGATGCAGCGCGTCCTGGAAAAAATCGCCCTGGCGCGTACCCAGATCGTGCAGGGCCGCGTACACGACAAGGGCAACAACATTTCCGATGCCATCGGCATCATCGACGGATTGCAGGCGAGCCTGAACCATGACGCGGACAGGCGCATGTCGGAAAACTTCGACGCCCTGTATAACTACATGTCGCGGCAGTTGCTTGCAGCCAACCTGCATAACGACGAAGCCAGGCTCGTCGAGGTGGCGGGCCTGATGCGCGAACTCAAGGAAGCGTGGGACGCGATCGCCGGCGAAGTTGAAGGCCGCTGATCGTGTCGGGAAGCGAGGCGAACGTGACGGACCGTCCCGTAGCCGCCGCGCTGGAGATGTGCGCTCGCATGCAAACGCTGGCCGCCGAGGGCGATTGGGAAGGCGTCGAGACGACCGTCGTTCGGCTGCGCGCCGCGATCGGCGGCATTCCGGAAGCCGAACGGCGCAGTGTCGCGCTCGCCGCCGAGCGCGCGATCCGTCGAGTGGCCCGCGAGGCCGAGGCACGCCATCGAATGCTCACGGACAGGCTGTCCGCATTGCGCCGCGGCCGGGCGGCGGTCGCCGCCTATCAATTCCGTTAAAAAGACTGCATTTGAGACCTGAATCACAAATACAGTTGTTTTCAGCGTTTATGCTTGTTTCCGGACTTGTGTTGATGCGCAGGGGACAGGTGGCATGGCGACCGGCAATGAGTGCCGCGCGAAAGTTCTGGTTCTGGACGCGGACGGCGAGCGTGCCGCGGATCTCGGCCGACGGCTGGATTTCCTCGATTACGATCCTGTAATTATCGGTGCCGACGCAGGCACTGTCGTGGCCGATTCTCTCGCGGTGGTTTTCGGCGAGGCCGGAGGTAACGACACGATCGGCGAAATGGCCCGCAGGCTGCGCGCGAGAAACGCGGGCTTGCCGTTTTTATGCCTCGCCGACGATGCCGGGCTCGCAAGCGGGCCGAACTGGGCGCTCGAGTCGCCGCTGCGGCGCTCGCAGTTGCAGCGTCTTTTGCAGCGCGCGGAACGCTATCGCGGCAAAGATCGGCGCCACCGCATCACCGGCCGGTCGCACCCGATTCGCAATGTCCGCAGGCTCATCGAACAGGTGGCCGACTTCGACACCAGCGTCCTCATCACGGGAGAGTCGGGTACTGGCAAGGAACTCGTCGCGCGGACCATCCACGACCTGTCGGACCGTGCGGAGCAGGCATTCGTGCCGGTCAATTGCGGTGCAATACCGGCCGAGCTGCTGGAGAGCGAGCTGTTCGGCCATGAAAAAGGCGCTTTCACCGGCGCGATCAGTTCCCGGCGCGGGCGTTTCGAACTGGCCGAAGGCGGCACACTGTTTCTCGACGAAATCGGCGACATGAGCCTCGACATGCAGGTGAAATTGCTGCGCGTGCTGCAGGAGCGTACCTTCGAGAGAATCGGCAGCAACCGCATGCAGGCCTGCAACGTTCGCATCGTCGCGGCAACACACGTCGATGTGCGGCAAGCCGTGGAGCGCGGCGAATTTCGCGAAGACCTGTTTTATCGCCTCAATGTATTCCCCATCGAGATGCCACCGCTTTACAAGCGCGTCGCCGATTTGCCGCTGCTGCTCGACGAACTGTTCGTATCGCAAGCCGGTGTGAAAAAGGGCCGACGGCGCCTCGATGCGGATGCAACGGCGGCGCTGGCCCGGTATCGCTGGCCGGGCAACGTTCGCGAACTCTCCAATCTCGTCGAGCGCCTCGCGATCATGAAACCCGACGGCACCATCGGGCTCGAGGACTTGCCGGCCAGGTATCGCACGAGCAAGAGCCCGGTGGCCATGACGAACAGCGATTGCGCAAACACTCGCATCAGCGAGGCCGGCCTGAAGGATCACCTGCAATGCCTCGAGCAACAGCTGATCCGCGAGGCCATGGCGGCAACGAACGGCGTGGTCGCACAGGCAGCCCGGCTCCTGTCGATGCGGCGCACGACGCTGGTCGAGAAAATCGGCAAGTACCGTATTCATTGAGCGTGCATCACCGGCCGGCGTGCCGGATGCCGACATCGCATCGCGCCACCTGCCGTGTCATTTTTTTGACGTCGGCGGACGTCCCGTCAATCACTAAGCGTCTGATATTGATAGGAATCCAGTTCTGGCACGCAACTTGCTTGGCATTAGCTACCCAGAACCGGTCGCCGGAATTCCGGCAAGTGAGGATCGTTTGCCCAGTACCGCACTGAACGCCCGCGAACTGCACAGCGCGTTCGAGACGTTCAATCGACAATCGGACCAGCTCGAAACGTCGTATCGCGAGCTGCAGGCGAGGGTCGAGACGCTGACCTCGCAGCTCCGGGAAGCGCACTCGGAGCGGATTGCCGAACTCGTTCGTAAAGAACGGCTGTCGCAGCGCCTGGCGCAGCTACTGGATACACTTCCCGGCGCCATCGTCGTCATCGACGGCGACGGCATCATCCGCGAGCAGAACAGCGAGGCGCTGGCGCTGCTCGGCGAACCGCTGAACGGGTGTTCGTGGGCCAGCATCATTCACCGCGAGATGCGCGGTGGCGGAATCGAGGACGGCAACGTTCAGATCAGGGACGGCCGCTGGCTCAGCATCGCCCGCCGGCCGTTTCGGCAGGAGCCCGGCGAAATTCTGCTGCTCGCCGATATTTCCGGCAGCCGGCAACTCTCACAATTGCGCCAGCGCCGTGAGCGACTGAGCGCGATCGGCGAGATGACCGCCGAATTCGCGCACCAGGTGCGCACGCCGCTTGCCTCGGCGATGCTGTACCTGTCGCGGCTCAATCCTGAAGGTGACGCGCAGGCGCGGATCGCCGCGAAAGTCGGCGAACGTCTCAACGACCTCGGGCGCATGGTCAACGACATGCTGGAATTCGCCGCGGGCGGCAAGCCTTCGGATCTGAACGTCGAGGTGCGAGCCCTGTTTGCGGATATCGCCTCGACGCTCGAGGCACAGCTCGGCAACACGGTGGAATTGAGCTTTCGGATCGACGGCGCCGCGGCCGGCCGGGACGCCACGTATGCGCGGGCATTCCAGTTTGCGGGCAACGAGAACGCGCTCAAGGGCGCGCTCATCAACCTGATAATGAATGCCGACCAGGCCGCGAACGGCCCGGCGAACATCGAGCTCGAGGCGTGGCGCGACGACGAATGCGTCTACTTCAGCGTCTCGGACGACGGGCCCGGAATCCCGAATGACGTCCTGCCTCGCCTGTTCGAGCCGTTTTTCACGACGCGCCCGCAGGGCACGGGGCTGGGGCTCGCCGTCGTGCAGGACGTCGCCCGGGCGCACGGCGGTGACGTATGCGCCGAATCGACCGGCAAAGGCGCACGCTTCACGATCCGACTCCCGTTCGCCGGCGGATCGCAATCGGGGGCCGCCCATGACTGATCCGGCGGTATTGATCGTCGAAGACGATCCGCATCTGCGCGAGGCGCTGTACGAAACCCTGACGGGCGACGCCGTGAGCGTGTTCACGGCCGACTCCGGCGCTGCCGCTCTCGACGTGCTCGACAAGGAGGACATCGGTCTTGTCGTGAGCGACCTGCAAATGCGGCCGATGGACGGCGCAACCCTTCTGCGCACCATTCGCGAACTGCGGCCATCGTTGCCGGCCGTACTCATGACGGCATACGGAACCATAGAGAACGCCGTCGACGTCATGCGGCACGGTGCAGCCGACTATCTCGTCAAGCCGTTCGACGCCGCGCAGCTCAAGACACTGGTCGAAAAGTACCTTGCGCCGGCCGGCACGTTCGATCAGCCGATCGCCGTCGACCCCCGGATGCGCGAGATTCTGCGGATCGCCGAGCGCGTCGCAATGACGGAGGCGACCGTGACGATCAGCGGTGAGAGCGGCACGGGCAAGGAAGTGATCGCACGCTTCATTCACGATCGATCGCCGCGCCGTGAGCGCCCGTTCGTGGCGATCAACTGTGCCGCGATCCCGGAAAACATGCTCGAGGCCGTACTGTTCGGTCACGAGAAGGGCGCATTCACGGGTGCCGCGAGCGCGCACGCCGGCAAGTTCGAACAGGCTGATCGCGGCACGCTGCTGCTCGACGAAATTACGGAGATGGATCTGGGCTTGCAGGCCAAGCTCCTGCGCGTGATACAGGAAAAGGAGGTCGAACGCCTCGGCGGCCGCAAACCGATCTCGCTCGACGTCCGAATACTCGCCACGACCAACCGCGATCTCAGGGTTTTCGTCGCCCGGGGAAATTTTCGCGAAGACCTCTACTATCGGCTCAACGTGTTTCCGCTGCACCTGCCGCCACTGCGGGAACGGCGCGGCGACATCCTGCCGCTCGCGGAGCTGTTCCTGAGGCGACAGTCGGGGCGTACGCCCCGGCGACTCGATGAGGAGGCAAAACAATGCCTCCTCGCGCATGACTGGCCCGGCAATGTTCGCGAACTCGATAATCTGATCCAGCGATCGCTGATCCTGGTACAGGGCGACGATGTGACGGCACGCGACCTCGCGTTCGAAAGAGACCTGCCGGACGCATCCGGCGATGGCGACGGCACGGGCCTGCAGCAGGGGCTCCAGGGCCACGAATTTCAATTGATACTGGACGCACTCGCGGCGAGCGACGGCCACCGCGGCGATGCCGCCGCTGCCCTCGGCATCAGTCCGCGCACCTTGCGCTACAAGCTCGCGCGGATGCGGGCGAGCGGCGTGGCGATTCCCGGAGACAGCCATGAATGACATCGGTCCGG
>JBFISV010000092.1:0-8149 GCA_041608415.1 Woeseiaceae bacterium | reverse complement strand
GGTCGAACCAGCCGAACCGCATCGTGACGCGCAGCTGGCGCCTCACCTTGTCGTCGATCGTCGCGACACTGATCTCGCCGGCCTCGATCGCGGGCAGTAGTTTTTCGCGGTTGAACTGGCTGCCCGATGGCATTTCGATGTCAAGGCCGCCGTTGGCCGCGCCGACGGCATCGTAGGTCGAAATCCAGTCAGACATGATGACGCCTGTGAATCCCCACTCGTTTTTGGCCACCTCGTTGTTGAGATACCCGTGCTGCGACATGTAGTGGCCGTTGGTGAGGTTGTAGCCGTCCATGATGGCGCCCACACGTGCTTCTTTCACCGCGGCTTCGAAGGCCGGCAGGTAAATCTCGCGCAGCGTGCGTTCGTCGATGATCGAATCCGTGTGATTGCGATCGAACTCGGAATTGTTGGCCGCGAAATGCTTGATCGTCGCGCTCACGCCCTGGCCCTGCACGCCGTTGATGAATGCGACGGCCATGCGCGATGCGAGGTACGGATCTTCACCGAAATACTCGAAGTTGCGGGCGGCCAGCGGCGCCCGGTAAATATTGACCCCGGGCGCCAGCAGGAAGTGCACGCCCTTGGCGCGTGCGTCGCGGCCGAATTCGCCGGCGATGCGTTCGACGAGCGCCGTGTTCCAGGTGGCGGCCAGCGCGATGCCGCCCCCGAATGCCGTTGCCGGTCCGTCGTTGCGTACCCCCATCGGCCCGTCGGCCATGCGCAGCCGCGGCACGTTCAGGCGTGGCACGCCGCGCAGGTACATGAAGTCGACCCCGGCGATGAGGTCCACTTTTTCCTCGAGGGTCATCTGCCCGAGGAGCGCGTCGACGCGGCCCTCGACGTCGGCCGCGGACGTCGCGCTCGTGACGGGTGCCTGGGACATGGCGGGAACTCCTGTCAGCAACAGAACGGCCGACCAGGATACGGCGCGAGCGTGACGCGGCCGCGCGCGAGAGATCCGGCCCGCAAACTCGTGGAATATCCGGACTGGCATACAGGGCATTCGCATCATTCGGTGACTTCCTCCTGCGGGCGCTCTTGTGGCTGCCAGGCGGCCCCGATCATACGTCAGCGGGGGGCGTAGTTGCCGGCGAATGCCACCGAGTGCGGACCCGACTTCGAACCGGTATTTTTTCGGCGCTTTATCCGGACAAGCTGCCACTGCCGACCGAGTAATAGACACCCAGGTACGTCTGAATGCTGTCGGAGCCGTCGGACCCATCGACGTCGACGGCGATGTGCGCGAATAAACCCGTCCGCGATCCCGTGCCGATGATTATTATTCGCGGCCCGGAGTCGCACCATTGTCCGGATTTGTGTGTTTGAAGTCCATACGGCAGGCGCGCGAAACGCAACAGGGAGGAGGCGCCATCGGCCGGGCGGGATCGACGGTCCGATACCGGCGCCGGCAATTCCGAATGGCGGACTGCATGCCGGCGGAACAGCGAATGCCTGCTTGCCGGGCGCCGGACGTCTCGCGTTCCCGATCGGGGTACGTTGCAACTTCCATCGGTCGCGCGATCGCGGTCGGGGCGATCAGCAAAATACCTGCGGCGATCGCCGCGGCCGACGTGCGCCGGCTTTACAGGCACTCATCCTGGACTATTCTTTACTTCGGGGGCAGCAGGAGTTGCCGTGCAACCGCCGAAGTATGGAATGCGCGCGACCGGCGATGATGCGCCGCTTGGATTGCGAATCGGCATTAACAATGTACAAGTTGGGGTGCGATAAATCATGAAGAAAATTGCCCTGTTTTCCGACGGCACCGGCAACAGCTCGTCAACGCCGCACAAATCCAACGTATGGCGCGCCTACCAGGCTCTTGATCTTTCAGATGGAAGCAAGCAAATCGCGTTTTACGACAACGGCGTCGGCACGTCGGCATTTACACCGACTGCCATTCTCGGCCTCGCGCTCGGCTGGGGCCTGGCGCGCAACGTGCGGCAAATCTACGGCTTTCTGTGCCGCACCTACGAAGCCGGCGACGAGATTTACGGCTTCGGGTTCAGTCGCGGCGCGTTCACGATGCGTGTCGCGATCGCCTTGATCGCGAGCCAGGGAATCGTCGACCGGAACAGGGCGAAAGACGATCGCGATCTGGACCGGCTGGTTGCCGCCGCCTATCATCGCTTCCGGCGCGAAAACTTCACGCCCTCGTTCCTGTCGTTCTTTCTGCGCCCGGTTCGCGATGCGATCCTCGGCGGCTGGGCGTTCATACGGCGTCGCAAGCTATACGATCCGGAAAGAAACATCCGCTACAAGGACGGCCCTGACGACGAGCCTCTCATCAAGTTCGTCGGCGTATGGGACACCGTGGATGCATACGGGCTCCCCATCGATGAACTGACGCGCGCGTGGGACAAGGTAATCTGGCCGCTGACGGCCAAGGACCGCGATCTGTCGCCGAGGATCGGACGGGCTTGCCATGCGCTGTCCCTGGACGAACAAAGAGAATCGTTCGAGCCCATGCTCTGGAACGAAGACGGCGCACCGCCGGGCGCGAACGTCGACCAGGAACGCCTGAGCCAGCTGTGGTTCCCGGGCGTGCATTCGAACGTCGGCGGCGGCTATCCCGACGACGCCCTCGCCTTTGTGGCGCTCGACTGGATTATCGGCCAGAGCGAAAAATGCGGCCTGGTCTATATTGACGACGAGCGCCGACGGATCAGGGCTCAGAGCAAGGTGGGCGGGCCGGTCAACGACAGCAGGAGCGGCGTCAGTAATTTATACCGCTATGCGCCCCGCAATATCGAATGGCTTTGCAACGAAAAGAAGCCGGGCCTTGCGAACTGGCTCAAGGGGAAATTCAAGCGCTCCGGCGCGCACACAAATGAGGTCAACATCGTCAAGCCGAAGATTCACCACAGCGTCTTCGATCATCTGACGGGCGGCGGCGATGCGTATGCGCCGATGAACCTGCCCGAGGACTACGTCGTTGTCGACGCCAACGGCGATGTGTTCGACATACAGGGTACGGGCCGAACTCGCTCGCAGGAAACCGCGCAAGAAGCGCGGGATCGACGGGTTCGTCAATCCGTTGCCTGGAACAAGGTGTGGGCACGCAAGCTGCTGTACTACATCACTGTCGCTGCGATTATCGCGTTCGTCATCTATCCATACAGGGACGCGCCCGACGACGAGTTGGCGGACAGGCTGTCGCCCCTGATCGGCACGTTGAGCGCCCCAGTCAAGGCGATTCCCACCCTCGTCGGCAAGATCCCGGGGCTCGGCTTCGCGGAAAGTTGGGCGGTGCAATACGAGGAATTTCCGTTTGCATTCTTTGTCGGGATTCTGATCATCGCCGCGTTGCTCACATGGACCCTTAATGTCAACGCGGCGCTCAAGAGCGAAATGCGCCGCAACTGGCACCACGTTTCGAAAACCGGCGCCAGGCCCGCGCCTGCCATCGGTCGGCTGCGGACGGCGCTGGCCGGATTTCTCGAGGGTCCGACCTATCGCAAAACGACGACCGGAATCCGCATCGGACTCGAGACGATCGCGGTGGTTTTTCTACTGTTCCTGCTGACAGCGGCCTTCAGTCGCCTGTACCTGGCCGTTTCCGACGGTGTCGGTGCTAACGTCTGCAAACCCCTGCGGGAAAGTCCATACCGGGAATTCGGGAAACCGTTCATTTTCGAGCCGGACAGTGCGTGCTTCGACACCGGGCTCGATCTCGATGAAAGGCGGACCTACTGGGTCGACTTTGAAATACCCGTCCTTGGAAATGCCGCAATGCCGGCGGGCGACTACGACCTTGGCCATTGCAAGAACCTGAGAATCGATACTGAGAAATTTGGCGGATTCAACTGGAAGGACACGAGTATGGAATCCGGAGCGTTCCCGGGTTTCGATTGGCGGGACGCGAGTATCGAGGCGGACGTCAACGGATGGTGCACGGGTTGGTGTCGCGATGAAGCCCCCTGGTACATGCCCTTGTTTACGCCGTTTCGCCGCCACCTGTTCGGCGACTGGTATCAGCCGTTCGCCCGCATCGACAACCGGTTGTTCGATCGGTATCCAATGCACCAGCAGGTTCCCGAGTCGGCCGATGGCGCCTGTCCGGCAGGAAGACTGCGCGCGTTTCCGATCAAGGCGCGCAGAAGCGGACGGCTGTACCTCTATCTCAATGATGCGGTGCTATTCGCGCCGGGCAGGATAATGGATTTCTACGGGAACAATCGTGGCTGCGCCCGCGTGACGGTCTACGCGACTAAGCCCGATGAGACAGCAGCGGCCGGCGCGGCAGCGTTCGAATGTCCGCGCAAGGAAAAAGAACGATAGGTGGCTTACGTCGGTCGAATGGATGCCAGGATGCGCGCGAATTTTTTGCCCGCGCCGTTCAGTCGAATTGAAACGGGGTGTGCGAGCCGAACGGCGACGATGAGATTGCGATCTCAGCGATACGGTGTGGCCCGTCGATCCACGCGACCAGCGAAAAACGCTCGCCGCGTATCACGGGCGTGACACGATGTTCGTGGAATGACCGGAACGCGATGCGCGCGCCCTGCTGGCGCATCTTCGCGGCATCGAGCCCGCTCAGGTGAAATTCGCGGTCGCCGCCATCGTAGCCGTCACCGTCCGATAGCTGCACGGAGAAGCTGGGCTGGCGGCGTGAGAAGCGGCCCGTGCCGTGGTCGATGTGCCAGTCGTCGTGCCCCTTGACGTCGGACGAAGAGCGGGCGATCTGGCAGCCGGTGGCGAAGTCGGTGACATCGAGACGAAAACCCTGGTTGAGTTATTGCAAGGCCTTGCGCAGCGGCGAGAAGATGAAGTGCGTCTCCGGCGCCGGTTCGAAAAACCGGATCTCCGCACGCCGGATCTTGCCATGCTCGGTGGCCGCGCCGCCCCTCCGTCGCCGCGAAACGCCGCGCGAGCGCGCTGCAAGCCTCGGCTCAGATCGCGACGCGAACGTCGTCTCCGACGCGAACGACTTCGCCCTGCAGCACGGCAGCCGTAATTCCGCCGTGGCCGCGTAGCGCGTTGTAGCCGCCCGCACCGAGGGCCGTTTCCATCCGCGAGCACGGGTGACACAGCCCGGTGAATGCGAGCGTCGCGCCGCCGACGGAGAATTGCCTGTTCTTGAGCGCCAGCAGGTTGATGCCGCTGACGACGATGTTGCGGCGCAGGCTCGCAGGTTCGACGGCGGCAATTCCCAGCATCGACGCGACGGCATCTAGGGAGACTCTGATTAATTCTCGTCGCACACGTCTACCGGCCGTCCCTCGATAATTTTTTTGAAAAGATTAGGGTTGCGTTCATTCGGCCTGTGGCTTTGTTGCGCTCCTTCTGAGCATCGACATACGCGCGGCGGAACGCGCCGCACCACAGGCCGAATGAACGCAACGTGTGCGACGAGAATTAATCAAAGTCTCCCTGACTGCTCGGCCTGTATCAGCGTCATCTGGCGCTTGCCGCCGGGCCTTGCATAGGGGTCGCCCGCCCGCCCGCTGCCGGCCTTGGCGTCGACTCGCACGACAGCCGTGACTTCCGCCTCGCGCGCAGGCCGAACGCCGATCCAGTCGACGGTACCCGGGCGGGGCAGGGTATCAAGCAGGGCCTGCAGCGTGGGCATCAGGGCAGCACGCACACACGCGCGTCACCCGAAACACGGCGGGCCGGGCGCGCGGCTGTCGCGTCGATCAGCATCCGTATCTAGAACGTCGACGCGGTGAGCGTCACATCGGCCCCGGCCCAGAGCTTCTCGAAAGCCTCCCGGGTCGCCGCTGTATCTTTGCCCTGCGCCTCGAGGCTTTGCAGGAGTCCGAACATGGCCCAGCCGTTGCGCGGGTATTGTTCGAGGTCGGTCCTGTAGGTTGCTTCCGCTTCTTCCGGCCGATCCGCCGCGAGTAACGCCTTGCCCAGCGTATGCCGGGTGGGGTAGTACCAGAACGGCGGTTCCGTGTAAGGCAGTTCGTCCTGTGTCCGCACCGCGGCTCGAAAGTGCTCGATGGCTGCGCCGACGTCGTCTTCCGCCATCGCAATGGCGCCCAGAGCGAGTTGATCGGCTATCTTGAGCAGGTTCGTCGCCGGGTAGTAGATCGAGTCGAGAAAATGGACGTCGCTGGCGTCTTTGAGCGGCACGAGCATTTCTCGTTCCGCCCTCGCGTCCGCAACCAGGCCTTTGCTAGCAAACGCGACGGCCCTGACGTAGTGCCAGATGCCGTTCGAGAATTCGAGGTCCTCGCGCGGCGGCGGCTCTGCGAGCACATCGTCCCAGCGTCCGAATTGCGTCAGGGCAAGCATCGGAATCGTGTGGAAAAACTCAACGCCGGGGTACTGCTCGATCATCTCGAGCCGGACGTTGGCCGCCACCTTGCGTGCCGCCTCGATCGCGACACGGCTGCGGCCCTCCATGCTCGAGGCGGCCCAGAGGAAGTGGATGTTGTGCGGATAATAGGCGGCGGGGTAAAAGCCCTGGGCGTTGCAGGCCGCAATATAGGCCTCATCGACCGCCGCGGCCCGGACATTGGCATTCGACGCGTCGTTGTAACGGCCCACTCGCCAGTAAATGTGGGCCGGCATGTGCACGAGATGTCCCGCACCGGGAACGAGGTCGGCCAGCGTGTCGGCCGGCTTCTCCGCGCGCTCGGGAGTCGAGGACGCCTCGACCGCGTGGATGTAAAGGTGAATCGCGAGCGGGTGCTCGGGCGAGCGCTCGAGCACGGTCTCCAGCGTTGCCAGCACCTCCTCGGTGAGGGGCTTGGGGTGTTCCGGATCGAGCCAGTAGTCCCAGGGCATCGTGTTCATCATTGATTCGGCGAACAGGGCTGCCGCGTCGTCGTCGTCGGGATACCTGTGATGAAGCTTTCGCATCGCCTCCATGTAGGCAAGGTCGAGAGGCTCCCTGGGGGAGGCGACGTCGCCGTTGTAGCGCATGGAGAGTGCGTCGATGTAATCCCGCTCGCGCTCGCTCGTACCCGCCTTGAGTTCGACGGCTTTCCGGATCGCGGCATGGGCCTGGACGCGCTCGTCGTCGGACATGACGACCTTGCCGTTGCTCGTCACGTTGATGTTCGGGCCCAACGCGAGCGCTTCGCCCCAGTAGCACATGGCGCATGCAGGATCGAGGCGCTGCGCCGCCCTGAAAGAGCGCACCGATTCAGCGTGGTTGAATGCGAAGTCGATCACGAGGGCCTGGTCGAAATAGCGCTGGGCGTCGGCATCGTCGGTCGTGATTGCATGATGGTGGCTGCCCATGCCGTCGAACAGCGGAGCGCCGGCTCGCGCGACCAGTTCGGCCCGTGAAGTCTCCGCTGCGGCGGATTCACCGGGCGTAACGGCGTTGGGTGCGCAGCCGCCCCCGGCAATGAGCGTGGTAACGAGCACCGTTACGGCCATTCGTTCGGGAATCATGCTTGTCTCCGTCAGGCTGTCCGGGCACGGACGATTTTCGAGAGTATAGCCGAGGCAGCAACAAGCCGCGGCCCGTTGCCCGCGGACATCGACGCACTCCCGGTAACGCGACGAGCCCCCGATCTTCGCCACACGTGCGCGAGACAGCGGCCGCGTTCCGGGTTATAAGGAGTCGTCGTGCGATTTTTTTTACCGCCGATTTACGGGCAGACGAAGTTTGAGAGACTCAAAGCCAATACCGGGAACAATACCGAGAAAAATCGTCGCGAATGCCTGCGCATCGGACAAGACGACACGTCGCGTCGCAAAAGAGTTCAGCGAATTGCTGTCATCCGGCCGGGAACTCCGCGTCTACGGGCAGGCGAAATCGGACCCGGCCGGGCTGTTGCGCCGCGGTTACGCGCCGAAATACGAGATCGAGCTCTTCGGCACGCGCTTCTTTCTCGGCAACCTGCGGCTCAGCCACGACCTCAAGCTGATGCCCGCCTACGTGCTGCCCGCAAATCTTGCCGGCCGGACGAAGCCTGCCATTCATGCCAGGGTCTTTTACAAGGATTCGTCGCTCGTCTGGCGCGCCGCATCCCACTACATCAATACTCCGGACGACCAGTGGATCGGCAAAGGCGCCGTCAAGTGGGTGGACAAGCGCGGTCTGCGCGGCTGGTACAGCGCCGAGGAAACCACGAACCTGCCCTTCGAGATACAGGCGGCGCTCGACGACGTCGGCCAGCGGAGTCCGCGTGCGCGGGTCGACGACAACCTGCTTTTCCTGATTCTGCGCAACGCGCCGGTC
>JBFISV010000091.1:0-8186 GCA_041608415.1 Woeseiaceae bacterium | reverse complement strand
TGGCCTGCACGAGCTGCAGCTCGTGCAGCGGCGCTCCGAACAACTGCCGCGACTGCGAGCGGCGCGTCGCTTCGTCGAGCGCGCGCCGCGCAAAGCCGAGCGCCGCCGCGCCGACGGTGGGCCGAAAAACGTCCAGCGTGGCCATCGCGGCCTTGAAACCGTCGCCGCCGGCGCCGATGCGCCTGTCCCCGAAAACCCTGCAATTGTCGAACCGCAGCGTCGCGAGCGGGTGCGGCGCGATGACCTCGATGCGTTCCGTCACCGTGAGCCCGGGCGTGTCGGCGTCGACGACGAACGCCGACAGTCCCCGCGCGCCGTCGGCCTCGCCGGTCCTCGCGAAAAGTACGTAGAAATCGGCGATGCCGCCGTTCGAAATATAGGTTTTCGTGCCGTTAACGACAAAGTGGTCGCCGTCGCGTTCGGCCGTGGCGCGTATGCTCGCGACATCGGAACCCGATTCGGGCTCCGTCAGCGCGAACGCGGCACAGCGGCTGCCGTCGGCAACGCCCGGTAAATAGGCCGCCTTGAGATGATCGGAACCGAGCAGCGATATCGTGCCCGAACCCAGCCCCTGCATCGCGAACACGAAATCCGCGAGCCCCGAGTAGTAAGCGAGCGTCATGCGAATCAGGCACAGCGAGCGCACGTCCAGCGTGTCGTGAACGCCGCCCCAGGCCTGCGGCACCGCGTAACGCGCGTAACCCGCATCGGCGAGCATCGCCAGTATCTGCCTGCAGCCCGCGTCGATGTCGTCATGAAATCCGGGCGCTTCGACGACGGGGACGAGGGTGTCGCGGCACCAGGCGTCGAGCTCCGCCACGAGGTCACGATGGCTCGCGTCGAAGAACGGCCAGTCCAGGTAGGTTCGGTCCGCCACCGGTCAGTCTCCCTCGAACACGGGCGAGGTCTTGGCGACGAACGCCGTGTAGGCGCGTTCGAAATCCCCGGTCTGCATGCAGATGGCCTGCGCCTGCGCTTCCGCCTCGATGGCGGTGTCGAGGCTCATGTCCCATTCGATATTGAGCTGGTTCTTGGTCATTGCGTTCGCGAACGTCGGTCCGTCCGCGAGCCGGCGCGCGAGTGACATTGCCGTCTCGTGCAGGTCGTCGGCCGCGACGACGTCGTTGAAATAACCCCAGTCACGTCCCTCCTCCGCGCTCATGCCCCGCCCCGTCAACAGCAGTTCCGCCGCGCGCCCGTGTCCGATAATCCGCGGCAATATCGCGCAGGCGCCCATGTCGCAACCGGCGAGGCCCACGCGGTTGAACAGGAAGTACGTCTTCGCGGCGCTCGTGGCGATACGCAGGTCGGCGGCCATCGGCAGTATCGCGCCCGCACCCGCGGAGATGCCGTCGACCGCCGCGATGATCGGCTGCGGACAATGACGCATCGCTTTGACCAGGTCGCCCGTCATGCGCGTGAAATCGAGCAGCCCCGTCATGTCCATGGCGACCAGCGGCCCGATGATGTCGTGCACGTCGCCGCCGGAGCTGAAGTTGCCCTCGTTGGACGCGAACACGACGACCTTGACGTCACGGGCATAAGCGAGCGCGCGAAACGTATCGCGCAGTTCCGCGTAGGAATCGAAGGTCAGCGGGTTCTTGCGCTCGGGCCGGTCGAGGCGCACGGTGGCGATCCCGTCGTCGAAATCCCAGAGAAAGTGTTGCGGTGCGTAAGTCGTAGCGTCCAGTTTCATAGCCCTTGTTCCTGCATTACATGACCTCGCCGCCCGCGACGGCGATCGACTGGCCCGTGATCGAGCGGCTCGAGTCCTGGCACAGCCACAACACCGTGGCCGCGACTTCCTCGACCGATATGAGACGTTTTTGCGGATTGTGCCCGACGAGTTCGGCCAGCGCCTCGGCGCTCGATCGGCCCGTCTTCTCGGTGATCATCGCCACGGCATTCGCGGCGATATCCGTGTCGGTGAATCCGGGACACACGCAGTTGACCGTGATGTTGGTGGCCGCCAGTTCGAGCGCCAGCGCCCGCATCAATCCGACCACGCCATGCTTCGATGCCGTATAGCTCGAAATGTACGGGTACGCCTTGAGTCCGGCCGTGCTCGCGATTGTTACAATGCGGCCGCTTTCCCGCGTGCGCATGGATTTCAGTGCCGCCTGCGTACAGAGGAAAACACCGGTCAGGTTGACGGCAATGATCTCGGACCACTGTTCGAGCGTGACCTTGTGAAATGGCGCGGTACGGACGATCCCGGAATTGTTCACGAGCAGATCGATCGGTCCCGCCTCGTCCATGACCGCCGCAATCATCTGCGGGTCGGTAACGTCGAGCACGACGCTCGTGACATTGTCGATGTCGTTCGCCACTGCCGTGAGGCGATTCGCATCTCGACTCGCGATCGTCACGCGGGCGCCGTTACCGGCAAGCGCCTTCGTCGTCGCCAGGCCGATACCGGTGGCACCCCCGGTGACGAACGCGTGTTTGTCCTGCATTGACTGCATGTGCGGCTCCCGCTAGTCCGGTAGTTCCGCCATCTCGAGATGCTGGCGCAGCTCGACCATGGACGATTGCAGCGCTTTGAGATCGCGCGAAGAGAAGCCCTCGAAGCCATCGGTCACCCAGTGACCGTGTTCGATTGCCATAGCCTCGAACATCGATTTACCCGCGTCGGTCAGGCGCACGACAAAGCTGCGACGATCGTCCGGATTCGGGCGCCGCACGACGAGCCCATCGGCTTCCATGCGGTCGATGAGGCCCGTGATGTTCTTGCTCGAGGACGCGAGCAGGCGCGACGCCAGCACCGTTACGGGCAGTGTCATATCCTCGGCCCGGTACAATTGCGAAAGCGCGTCGAAGCGCGTGAGGCTCTGGCCGAAACTCTTGCGCAGCTTGCTGCCGAGGCGCATCTCGAGGCGCTTCGAGCAGCGCAGGATCTCGAGCCATACGCGCACGGCCTGCTGCTCGCGGCGGTCCCTGATGAGTTTTGCGGGGGCCATGTCCGCGAGTATAGCTCGTTTTACTTTATATATAAATACTTTATATGTAATATACTGCGACGGGTATCGAGTTGACCTCTTTCCGGCGACAACTATGAAGATAACGATTATCGGCGGCGGCCCCGGCGGGCTGTATTTCGCGTTGTTGGCAAAAAAAGCGCGTCCCGACTGGGATATCGAGCTGTTCGAGCAAAATCGGGCCGACGACACGTTCGGCTTCGGCGTGGTTTTTTCAGATACCTCGCTCGACGAGTACGAAGTGCGCGACCGCAAGACTTACGAGCGCATGCGCGACGAATTCGCCTACTGGGACGACATCGACATCCACTTCAGGGATTCCTTCATCAAGTGCCGCGGCAACGGCTTCTGCGGCACTTCGCGCGTCCATCTGCTGCGGATTTTCCAGGACCGCTGCCGCGAACTCGGGGTGACGCTGAATTTCGAGGCACGGATCGATCCGGAGAGCATCGAGACGCGTTTCGCCGACTCCGACATGGTGCTCGTCGCCGACGGCATCAACTCGGCGATCCGCGATCTGCACAAGGGTCCGGACGGCTTCGACGTCACGGTCACCACGAAGAGCAACCGGTTCTGCTGGATGGGCTCGGAACGGCCCCTGACGGACTTCACGTTTTTTTTCAAGAAGACGGAGCACGGCATCATCTGCGCGCACACCTACCAGTACACGCGCGAACGCTCGACATGGATCTTCGAGATGACGGACGAGTGCTGGCGGGCGCACGGTTTCGAGGAGTTCGACGAGGAAGGCTCTCGCGAAATTCTCGAGTCGATGTTCGCTAACGAACTGCAGGGACACCCGCTGATCCTCAACCGCTCCAACTGGCGCCAGTTTCCGCGCGTCTTCTGCAACCACTGGAACGTCGGGAAAATGGTGATTCTCGGCGATGCCAAAGCGTCGGCGCATTTCTCGATCGGCTCCGGAACGAAACTGGCGATGGATTGCGCAATCGGGCTCTTCGAGGCGGCGGACGCGCATCTCGAGACCGCCGGCATCGGCAAGGTTTTCGAGCAATACGACGCAACGCGCCGCGTACCCGTGCAGATCACGCAGCACAACGCCGATGTCTCGCTGGCCTGGTTCGAACATATCGACCGCTCGTGGGACATGGACCCGTACCAGTTCGCGATGGTCGTGATGTGCCGCGCGAAGTCGGTCACCTACGACAATCTCCTGCTGCGCGACCCGGATTTCGTCGCCGCCGCCGACACGGAATGGTATCAGCGCTATTTCGAGCAAACCGGCTACGATTACCGCGCCACCCGGCCCACGCCGATGTTCACGAAATTCAAGCTGCGCGACCTCGAACTCCGCAATCGCGTCGTCATGTCGCCGATGGCGCAATACTCGGCCGACGAGGACGGCAACCTGACGGACTGGCACTTCGCCCACTATTGCGGCGCCGCACGCGGCGGCATGGCCCTGATGTTTGTCGAGATGACCTGTCCCTCTCCCGAGGCGCGCATCACGCTGGGTTGCGCGGGGCTGTGGACCGACGCGCACGAGGCTGGCTGGAAGCAAATCGTCGATTTCGTACACGGCAATACGCGCACGAAAATCTGCATGCAGCTCGGGCATTCGGGGCGCAAGGGATCGACGCAGCTCGGCTGGGAGGCCATGGACCATCCGATCGCGGACCCGGACAAGAACTGGCCCGTAGTGTCCGCCTCCCCCATTCCCTGGCTCGAGGGCGAGAGCCAGGTTCCCGTCGAGATCGATCGCGCGGGCATGGACAAAGTGGTGGCGGATTTCGTCCAGGGCACCGAACGCGCCGAGCGCGCGGGATTCGACATGCTCGAACTGCACTGCGCTCACGGCTACCTGCTGGCGAGTTTCCTGTCGCCGCTGACGAACCGGCGCAGCGACGGGTTCGGCGGGTCAATCGAGAAGCGACTGCGTTTTCCGTTGCGCGTGTTCCAGGCGATGCGCCGCGCCTGGCCGTCGCAAAAACCCATGTCCGTGCGCATTTCGGCCAGCGACTGGAAATCCGGCGGCATATCCGAGGCGGACACGTTCGCGATCGCCGAGGCTTTTCGCGACGCGGGCTGCGACCTGATCAACGTGTCCGCCGGGCAGACCGTACCCGACCAGAAACCGGTCTACGGCCGCATGTTCCAGACCGGATTTTCGGAGGCGATCCGCAACGTACCCAAAATGTCGACCATGGCGGTCGGCGCGATCACCGAAGCCGCGCAGGTCAACACGATCCTGCACACGCGCCGAGCCGATCTCGTCGCGCTCGGGCGAACGCATCTCTGGAACCCGTTTTTCGCGCGCCAGGCGGCAGCCTGGTACGGGGCGGCAATCGATGACGGCGACTGGGAAAAACAATACCTGACGGGCCGACAGCAGGCCTATTCGACGCAGCAAAAGGCGCGCGCGCAGCAGCTCGAATGGCAGCTCAAAGCGCGCCCGAAACGGCACCACACGTTTCAGGAAGCTTGCGAATCTGACGGGAATCGGCGCGACGCAAAATCGCGTAAGCACCGCTGATGGCGCGGGCGGCGAAAAGTGCCGCAGTGCAACAGCCGTTTGTCTACTACCGCGATTACCGCGCAGACCCCTGGCGAGACTCGCGCAGCCTGAAGCGCTGCACTTTGCCCGTCTGCGTTTTCGGCAGCGCGTCGAGGTACTCGATGGCGCGCGGATACTTGTACGGCGCAATCGTCTGTTTGACGAAGTCCTGCAGGCTGCGTGTCAGCTCGTCCGACGGGGTGATGCCTGCCGCGGGCACGACGAACGCCTTGACGATGTGGCCGCGTTCCTCGTCCGGCGCGCCGACCACGGCGCACTCGGCCACGGCGTCATGGGCGAGCAGCGCCGACTCGACTTCCGGCCCCGCAATGTTGTAGCCCGCGGACAGGATCATGTCGTCCGCCCGGGCCTGAAACCAGAAGTAGCCGTCTTCGTCGACCGTGTAGCGGTCTCCCGTGACGTTCCAGCCGTCGATGACGTACGCCTTCTGCCGCTCGTCGTCGAGGTAGCGGCAACCGGTCGGACCCTTCACGGCGAGACGGCCCGTGCTGCCCGGCGGCAGCGGCCGGTCATCGTCGCCGAGCACGCAGGCCTGGTAGCCGGGCAGCGGCTTGCCCGTGGCGCCGGGCCGGATGTCGTCGCCGGTGGCACTGATGAACACGTGGATCATCTCGGTCGCGCCAATGCCGTCGATGATGCGCATGCCCGTGGCATCGAACCAGGCATCAGAGGTCGGCTTCGGCAACATCTCGCCGGCCGAGAAGGCGAAACGCAGGCTACCGAGGTCGTAGTTGCCGGCCAGCGGCAGCATCGCGCGATACATGGTGGGCGCCGTGAACAGCCCGGTCACGCCGTTTTTTTCGATGCTCGACAGCAGCGCTTCGGGTGTGGGTGCCTCTACGTACGCGACGGCGCCTCCGAAACGCAGCGGAAATACGAGCGATGCACCCAGCCCGAAAGTAAAGCCGAGCGGCGGCGAGCCGACGTAAATATCGGTCGGTCGCGTCTCGAGGAGCCGGCCGCCGACGATATCCGCCATCGCCATGACGTCCCGATGAAAATGCATCGTCGCTTTCGGCTGCCCCGTAGTTCCCGAGGTAAAAGCGAGTAATGCCACGTCATCGGCCGCCGTATCGAGCGTCGCGAATTCCGGCGACTCGTCGCCGAGCAGCGCATCGGGCGCGAGGCAGTCGAAACCGGCGCGGCGCTGCAACAAACCCGTCTGCGCCGCCGCCGCATCGAGCTCGCTCTCAAGCCGCGTATCGCAGAGCGCGTGGCTGATCTCGGCTTTCTGCGCCGCCACGGCAAGCTCCTTCTGGCGCAGCATCGGCATCGTGGTCACCGCAATACCGCCGGCTTTCATGACGCCGAACCACGCCGCGGCGAGCAGCGGATTGTTCGCAGAACGAAGCAGGACGCGATTGCCCGGCACCAGGCCGAGTTTGCCCGTCAACAGGTTTGCGAACTGATTCGCGCGCCGATCCAGATCCTCGTAGCTCCACTGGCCGTATTCGCTGAAGACGGCGGTGCGCCCTCCTTCGCCGTCCTGCATGCGATTTTCCAGCAACGGCATCGCGCAGTTCAGTCGCGCCGGATACTGCAGCTCGGGAAGATCGAATCGGAATTCAGGCCAGTCCTCGACCGCGGGCAGGCGGTCGGCGGCAAATGTATCTACATGCGCGGACTTGACGCTCGACATCGTGCCCCCGTGATTCACGATCCAGCCCGCCTGCGGCAGCCGTATGCCGCGCTCTCGCTGAGTCTTCGAGACCGCGTCTCGCGGCAACGGGTGCACAACCCGGGCCAGCTCGATTCTAGTCGCCCGGTCGCGCGGGAAACAGGGGTCGAAGCCAAGTTTTCGAAAAATTATCGGACAGTATCGGAAACCGCGCTGCGCTTCCGCCGCGAAATCATATGCGCTGCGTGCTCTCGCGCAGGCGCTCGAAGCGTTCCTCGACGCGGGCGCCAAACAGCGGGTCGCTGCCGCCTTCGAGGATGGATGTGTCGAGCAGGGTATGGCCGTCCGCGATCATCCTGTCGACACGTCGAAACAGATCGGCCTCCTCCCACTGCATGTGCTTGCGCAGCGATTCGATGTAGCGCGCCGCATCGGCGACGACCTCGTCGCGCCGTACGAAGTCGCCGGCGATAGCCTGTTCCACCTTGTCGCGCAGCGCCACGCTCTGCTCGGCAATCGTGCAGTGTTCGCCCGTAATGCGCGAAAGTCCTGCCGACAGGTCCGGGCGCGCCGCCTCGAGTTCCGCGTAGATGCGGTCTTCCTTCGGATGATGCACGGCATCCGGATAGACCGTCATGTATTGCATGATGTCGTGCACCAATTCGAAATTCGGATCTTCACCGCCTTTGAGACGCTCGGTTTCGTGCTCGAGATGATCGAGAAGGTCCGACATGTTGCGGTGGTCCTGTCGAAGCTCTTCCAGAACCGCGGCGATCTCGTGTGCCATGTTGCTCCCGGATTCTCTTTCAGCAGTCTTTGATGATGCCCGAGCGACAATCCGGCCAAAATCAGGACATACCCCTATGATCTAGTCGGCGCCGGGAGCCGGCCGAAACCTGTCGGAACCGGCAATGTTCGCGTACTGTCCTAGGGAGGCTCTGATTAATTCGCGCCACACACGACGAACGGTAGTCGGGCAAGGTAAGGCGCGAGGAGCGACCTGTACTCTAGGGAGGCTCTGGTTAATTCGCGTCGCACACGACGAATGGTAGTC
>JBFISV010000090.1:0-8237 GCA_041608415.1 Woeseiaceae bacterium | reverse complement strand
TACAGTACGGACTGGGTGCACATGCGGCCATCTCCGGCGAACTCGTTGCGCTCATCGCGAAGGCGAATTCGGGCAGCGTGAGCTGGTCGTGCGACAGCGTCATTGAGGACAAGCTGCTGTCCGAAACCTGCCGGTAGCCCGCAATTTGCACCGGGTCGGCCGCCGGCTGACGGCGACGGCTCGATCGCGTCGGCTTTCGCCAGGCGTTGGCGGGGCGCAGGGAGATGACGACCGCCGCGGCGTCGATTGCCTGTCGTAATACCGGCAGTCCTGACAATCCCGGCTATTGCAGCCGATTCTCAAGCATGTGAGCCCGGCCTCAAACAGGGCCATGGCCAGAGCATTGACTTTCGCTTAAAGCCGGCACCGAGTCGCGGAGACGTACGCCGGAACAGCGATCCCTGGCCTGGGGAGACGTGGTGCTCTGGATGTCCGCGCGTATGTAAAATCAGTATACTATTCCGAACTTCGCCCTGATCGCT
The DNA here is from genome assembly GCA_041608415.1 of Woeseiaceae bacterium. Lineage (GTDB taxonomy): Bacteria > Pseudomonadota > Gammaproteobacteria > Steroidobacterales > Woeseiaceae > UBA1847. The sequence goes on along the minus strand of JBFISV010000090.1, from coordinate 7,755 downwards.
GAACCATTCGTCTCGCATTATTGAAGCATACGGTCTGGCCATTGATTTGATCACGCCTTTCCGTATCTCATGGGGCAGCGTTTGGGACGCGGTACAACGCATTCGAGGAACCCGGTATCTCAGCGCGTAATCGAATCTTCCAGAGACGAAGCGTCCCTGCGTTCCGCGTGCGGTTCCATGTCTCCGCAGCAGACAGCCGCTGACGTGCAGCGGGATGGCCCGGACATTTCGTTGTCGGGCAGGCGCGTCCTGTTCATCGCGCCGCAGCCGTTCTACGAGGACCGGGGGTCGCCGATCGCGGTCCTGCAAGTGCTGCGAGCCCTGAGCCAGCTAGGGGTACACGTCGATTTGCTGGCATTCCCGTCAAACCAGTCGGTCCAAGTCGAGAATCTTCGCATCTTCCGCCATGGAGAGGCCCTCGGAATCCGCAGTGTGCCGATCGGCTTTTCATTGAAAAAAGTCATTCTCGACGTGGCCCTGATGCGCGGCCTCCGGTCCCGTCTCAAGGCCGCGCAGTACGAATGCATACATGCGCTCGAAGACGGCATCTACGTTACGCTCGCGGTCCGGGCCAGCGCGAAGATCCCGATTATCTACGACATGCACTCCTGTATCCCGGAGCAGCTCGGCGGACACCCGCTGTTCGGCAACCGGTTCGCCCAGTCGATATTGAAGAAGATGGAGCGCTTCGCACTCGAGCGATCGTCGGTGGTGAGCTGCAGTGTCGGCCTCAAGGATTACATCAATTCCGTCGTGCCGGAACGGCCCGTGATCGAGTGGCCGTTCAGTGAGCAGCAGACCCAGGTCAGCGCGTCGGAACTCGGTGCGCAGGCGAGCGCGCTGCGGGCGGAACTCGGGATCGCCGCGGACACACCCGTCGTGCTGTATGCCGGAAACTTCGAGGACTACCAGGGCGTCGACATGCTCGTCGAGGCGTTTCCGGCCGTGCGACGATCGCATCCCGATGCCGTACTGGTCCTGCTCGGCGCGAGCAAGAAAGACGATGTGGCCGCTATCGAGAGTGCCGGCGGCGGCGCGATCATCGTCTGTCCGCGGCAACCGCACGCGAGCGTCGCCAGGTACATGCACATGGCCCAGATTCTCGTGTCGCCGCGAAAATGGGGCGGCAACCTGCCCCTGAAACTGTTCGAATACATGGCGGCAGGCAAGCCGATCGTGGCGACCGATAACGAGCACCACCGGATGCTGCTCGACGAGGAACGAGCCGTGCTCGCGGAAAGCTCTCCGCAGGGGCTGGCCACCGCAATCAGTCAGTTGCTCGGCGACCCGGACAAGATGCAGCGGCTCGCGAGACAAGCGAAGGAATATTCGCGGACGGAGCTCGGCTGGTCGCGCTTCGTCGACACGGTCGCGCATCTCTACAAGCTCGCACTCGGCTCGCGCAACAAGTGAGCATCGGCGAGTCCGGATCGCTCATGGATCTTGCAAGCATTGCACGCACTCGACGCGATGCACGCTATGGCCCGCGACCGCTGTAACCGTGAGACTGCCGCTCGCCGCACGCCGGGTCGGCGGCTAGCGTGGGTGCCGAGGTGACGTCTTCCGTCTCGGTCGTGATCCCCACGTACAACGGGGAAGCATGGATCGCGGAGGCTCTGGAATCCGTTATCAGCCAGACGCATCCGCCGCGCGAAATCGTCGTTGTCGACGACGCCTCCAGCGACGGAACGGCACGACGCGTGCAGAGCGTCGCAAGCAATGCTCCGGTGCCGGTCGATCTCATCGAGCTCGACGCGAATCGCGGCTCGCCGGCGCCCGCGCTCAATATCGGCATCGACCGTGCCCGGGGCGACCTGATCGCGATCATCGATCAGGACGACCTGTTCCTGCCCTCGAAACTCGAATCGCAGGCAGGCGCGCTGCTGGCAAACCCGCACATGTCCTTCGTATTCTCGTTGTTTTGCCGCCACGGAAACGGCGGTTCGGTGCGCGACGCCGTTGCGGCCCGGTTTCGCACGCGCCGAATCCGCCGGCGCATGCATTTAGCGGACGGCGTGTATCGCTGCGACGGACCGGTCGCGCTGGAGGAACTCGCGCGCGCCGACAATAATTTTTTCGGCGGCTTTCCGGGGTTCCTGTTTCGCCGCAGCGCGTGGCAGCAAAAAGGCGGGCTCGACGAAGGTCTCGTCATCGGGTCGGACCTCGAATTCCTGTGCTGGCTGTGCACGCGCGGGTACGTCGGATTCATTCCCGAAGTGCATTACCGGCGGCGAGAGCACGGCTCGAATCTCACGCAGCGCTCCGGTGTCCGCTGGCGCCTCGATGCCATCAGCGTGTTACTGCGCTACGCCGACGTGCCGGGCACGCCCGACACGCCGCACATTCTGCGAGATGCCATACGCCGTCACCTTTGGGCAATTGCGAGGCGGCTCGCGAGTGGCGGACACCGACGGGCCGCACGCGAAGTAGGAGACAGCGTGCGCAGCACGATGCGGTCGAGCTGGCGGCGAGGCGTACAGCGACTCGCGATCCCGGCCTACGTCGGTTATTACCGGCTCATCGGCCGGCCATGGGACATCCCGCGGCGGCAGGCGGACGAGGCAATCCAGCTGGCCGAAGCCGCTCACAGCAAACTTGCATGAGACCGGACCCTGGCATCCGGCTTGCAGAGATTACCGGCAGATCATACTGTGCCTGACAGAGCGTTGTGATACCGACATGGCCGTGAGCAACCGAGAGGATTGAATATGCAGATCGAAAGAACGGCGATCCCCGACGTCGTCGTCGTCACGCCCGCGAAATATGGCGATGAACGGGGTTTTTTCGCCGAAGTCTACAACGCCAAATCCTACGCGGACGCAGGCATCGACATGCAGTTCGTGCAGGACAACCATTCGCTGAGCGCCGAAGTCGGCGTGCTGCGCGGCCTGCACTTCCAGCTGCCGCCGTTTGCCCAGGACAAGCTCGTCCGAGTCACCCGCGGCAGTATTCTCGACGTCGCCGTGGACTTGCGCCGCTCATCTCCTACGTTCGGGCAGCATGTCGCGGTCGAGATTTCCGCGGAAAATTTCAGGCAGATCCTCGTACCTCGCGGCTTTGCGCACGGCTTCATCACGCGCGAGCCGAACACCGAGGTCATGTACAAGGTCACGAACTATTATTCGCCGGATCATGACCGCGGCATCATCTGGAACGATCCCGACCTCGGGATAGACTGGCGGAATGACGGCCGCGAGCCGATTCTCTCGGGCAAGGATTCGCTGCACCCGACGCTCGCCGGGGCGCCGGAACTCTTCGATTGAGACCTACCGCACAATATTGATTTAGTTTGCGCCGCGACCGACTGATATCATTGTCTTTTCGCCGTCACTTGCTGCGGCGTTGGTCCGCTCTTCAGAGAAAATTATGCCATGGGAAACATCGTGAGCGCCCCTCGTTCGCTGCTCGTCACCGGCGGCTGCGGTTTCATCGGCAGCAATTTCGTGCGCCGCGCGCTCGAGCAGTCACCCGCGGCGACGATCGTCAACCTCGACAAGCTGACCTACGCGGGCAATCTCGAAAACCTGCGCGACGTCGAGTCGAGCCCGCGCTACAAATTTGTCAAGGGCGACATCTGTGACCGCGACCGCGTGCGCAGCCTGCTGGCCCACGAGGGCATCGATGCGATCGTGCACTTCGCCGCGGAATCGCACGTCGATCGCAGCATCGACGGGCCCGACGAGTTCATTCGCACCAACATCGCGGGAACCTTCGCGCTGCTCGAAGCGGCGCGTGACGCGTGGCCGTCGGACCCGGAGACGCTGGCGGCCAAACGCTTCCTGCACGTAAGCACCGACGAGGTATACGGGTCGCTCGGCGAGACCGGCTTGTTTTCCGAAACCACGCCGTACGACCCACGCTCGCCCTACTCGGCGTCGAAGGCCGCGTCCGATCACCTCGTCAGCGCATACTGGCACACCTACGGTCTCCCGATCCTGATTACCAATTGTTCGAACAACTACGGCCCCTATCATTTCCCCGAGAAGCTCATTCCGCTCATCATCAACAACGCGCTCAAGGGGGAGGAACTGCCGGTGTATGGCGACGGCAAAAACGTGCGCGACTGGCTTTACGTGGTCGATCACTGCGACGCGATCCTGACGGTGCTCGACAAAGGCGTGGTGGGCGAGACCTATAACGTCGGCGGCAACAGCGAGAAACAGAATATCGACGTCGTGTTCGAGATCTGCGACATTCTCGACTGCGAGGTCGGGCTCCTGCCCTCCGGGGAGCCGCGGCGCAGCCTCGTCAAGTTCGTCACGGATCGACTCGGTCATGACCGGCGCTATGCCATCGATGCCTCGAAAATCCAATCCGAACTGGGCTGGCGTCCCACGGTGACCTTCAGCGAGGGCATCGTTCACACCGTGCGCTGGTACCTCGATAATCCCGACTGGGTCGCCGCCGTGACGGACGGTTCGTACCAGAATTACTACGACAAGATGTACGCGGCCCGGTGACGCGCGTTGAAAAGCGAGAGACGAAACCTGTCCGCTTCGAAGCACGAGACTAGCCGCCGGACCGCGCTCATCGGCGCAGGCGGAATGCTGGCGCAATCGGTTCGCGAGCGCGCACCGCCGGCGTTCGATGTCCGTGGCTACACGAGAACGGAACTCGACGTCACGAATCCGGCACAGCTGGCCGACGCCCTGCTCGCCTGCGCCCCCGAGGTGATCATCAATTGTTCGGCGTACACGAAGGTGGACGACTGCGAAACTCACGAAGCCGAAGCAACACTGATCAACGGCGCCGGGCCCGGACTGCTCGCGAATATCGCGAACGATCTCGACGCGACGCTCGTGCACGTCTCCACGGACTACGTATTTGACGGTAGCGGTCAGCGACCCTACCGGGAATCTGACGCGACGAACCCGCAATCGGCCTACGGCCGCTCGAAGCTCGCGGGCGAACAGGCGATACGCGGAAGCGGGCTGGAAAGATACTTCATCCTGCGGACGAGCTGGCTGTACGGTCCCGGCGGCGGAAATTTCGTCGCAACGATGCTGCGTCTCGGCGGTGAGCGCGAGCAGCTTCGCGTCGTGGCCGATCAGCGCGGAACGCCCACATATACGGGCGATCTCGCCGACGCGATGTTCCGTCTGCTCGAGGCCGAACAGGGCGAATCCGGGTCCGCGCATCCCGGCATCGAGTATGGTATTTATCACGTTGCCAACGAGGGCGAGTGCACCTGGCACGAATTCGCGGGCGCAATACTCGATGCGGCCGGCAATTCAGGCCTCGACATGAAAGCGCGGGAAGTGGTTCCGATCGCGACCGACGAGTATCCTGTGCCCGCCGAGCGGCCGAAGTATTCCGTCTTGTCCAAGGACAAGCTCGCCGAGGCGACCGGGCATCGCATGCCGCACTGGCGCGACGGGCTGGCTCGCTACATGGCGCTCAATCACGGGAGGACCCGGTGAAGCAAGGATCGAAAAGATGATCAGAAAGGGCATTATTCTCGCCGGCGGCCAGGGAAGCCGCCTGTATCCGCTGACGCTGATCGCCAGCAAGCAGCTGCAGCCGGTCTACGACAAACCGATGATCTACTACTCGCTGTCGACCTTGATGCTCGCCGGCATCCAGGACTTCCTGATCATTTCCTCGCCCCACGACACGCCGCGTTTCGAGGCGCTCTTGGGGGACGGTTCGCAGTGGGGTGTGCGGCTCAGCTACACGATCCAGCACGAGCCGAACGGCATCGCTCAGGCATTTCTGCTCGGTGAGGAGTTCATCGATAACGAGCCTGTCAGCCTGATTCTCGGCGACAATATTTTTTACGGCCGGATAGGCCTGAACAAGATCATCGCCGACTTCAGCTCGGGCGCGAAAATTTTCGGTTATCCCGTCCACGACCCCGAACGTTATGGCGTCGTGGAGTTCGACGAGTCCGGCAACGTCCTGAGCCTCGAGGAAAAGCCGGCGAAGCCCAAGACGCACTATGCGGTGCCGGGCCTGTATCTGTACGATTCGAATGTCGTCGAACTCACGAAGACCCTGGAATTATCGCCGCGCGGAGAACTCGAAATCACGGATCTGAACCTCGCGTACCTGGCGCGCGGTGATCTGACGGTGGAGTCGCTCGGGCGCGGCATCGCGTGGCTCGACACCGGTACGCACGACAGCCTGCTAGAAGCGAGTCATTTCATCGGCACGCTCGAGGCCCGCCAGGGCGTCAAGATCTCGTGCCCCGAGGAGATCGCCTACCGCAGGAACTACATCGACAGGGCGCAGCTGGAGCGGCTGGTCGAGGCGACCCCCGCCTCGAGTTATCGCGCCTACCTCGAACTCGTGCTCGGGGATCAACTTTGAGCGATACGGCGTCGACAGCCCCGGCAACCGACCACTACCTGTCGACGTCGCGCGAGTCGATCATCGGCGGACTGTGGCGTTTCAGGGAACTGCTGCTGCGGCTCGTCGCCCGCGACCTCAAGGTCAAATACCAGCGATCCGCTCTCGGCCTGCTATGGACGCTGTTGAACCCGCTGCTCATGGTGCTCGTGTTCGTGATGATCTTCAATTCCGTGCTGCGTGTGAAGGTCGACGGTTTCTGGGCTTTCCTGATCAGCGGCATTTTCGCCTGGCGTTCGGCCTCCGACTGCCTGAATCGCGCAACGACCGTGCTGCGCACACATGCCGGACTCAGGCGCAGCGTCGCGTTTCCCAGCGAAGTCGTCATTTTCAGTACCGTGCTCACCAAGCTCGTCGAGTTCCTGTTCGCGATGGCGATCGTGTTGTTCGCAATGTTCGTTTTTTATCATAACGGAGTGCCGGTAACGGTCGTACTGTTGCCTTACCTGATCCTGCTGCAGGTTCTCATGACGGCGGGTATCATGTTCCCGCTGTCTGTTCTGGCCGTGATGTATTACGACGTGGAGCACGCGATGCCGGCAATAATGCGGCTCTGGTTTTTCCTGACGCCGGTCTTCTATCCTGTGTCGATGATCCCGGAGTCCATTCGACCCTATTTCTACCTGAATCCGTTCGTCGGCCTCGTACAGCTCTACCACAAAGTGCTTTACGAAGGCGTCTGGCCGTCGTGGGAACTGCTGGGTCTTGTGACACTGACGGCGGTCGGCCTGTTCGTGGTCGGGTACTGGCTATTCAATCGATCCAAGGATTCCTGTGTCGAAATCGCCTGAAAAGCAGTTCGAGGCGGCAATTCTGTGCCGCGATGTGCACAAGGAGTACTACCTCTACCAGCACCGCACCACCAGTCTGCGCGAATGGTTCATCCGCGCTGTCAGGCGGCAGCCGATCAACGTCGGACAGGCGTCCTTCACGCTCAGCAATTTCAATCTGCGAGTCGCTCGCGGCGAGGTCGTCGGGCTCATCGGCAGGAACGGCTCGGGGAAAAGCACCGCGCTGAGGCTGATCGGCGGCATATACCGGCCCACGAGCGGCACCATCGAGACGCACGGCCGCGTTGCCGGCGTATTCGAGCTCGGCGCCGGATTCAGCCAGGACCTGACGGGCATGGAGAATATCGCGCTGAAGGGCGTAATCATGGGGCTGACGTCGGCGCAGATCGCCGCGCATCGCGACGCAATCCTCGAATTCGCCGAACTCGGCGATTTCATCAACACGCCGATCAAGTACTACTCCTCGGGCATGGTGGCCAGGCTGGCCTTCGCGATCGCTTTTTGCGTGAAGCCCGACATCCTGCTGCTCGACGAGGTTCTCGCCGTCGGCGACGAGGCGTTTCGCAAGAAGTGCGTGCGCCGGCTGCAGGAGTTCTCCTCCTGCGGCGGCACGATG
>JBFISV010000089.1:0-8404 GCA_041608415.1 Woeseiaceae bacterium | reverse complement strand
CCCCAGGTCTGTGCGAGCGGCGCGTCGCCGAACGGGGCGTCCTGGCCGACGGCGGTGTTGCCGCCGTTGATCAGCGTCTGCGCGTCGGGCCGTTGGATGCCGCGCGACAACGCTTCGTTGTCGACATGCTCGATGCTTGCATTGACCCAACCGACGTCGCCTAGCGCGAGCCCCGCGTTGGCCGCGACCTTGACGCTCCGCTCGCCCTCGTAATGTTGGCCGTACTGGGCCTGGATTTGTCCGCCTTCGTCGGCATCCTTGGTGATGAAGTTGATGACGCCCGCGATCGCATCGGAGCCGTATTGCGAGGCCGCGCCGTCGCGCAGCACTTCGACGCGCTTGATGGCGATCCCCGGCAGAATGCCGATGTCCACGCCATGGGCGCCGTTGCCGGCAGCGGGCGCAAAAAAGTGCAGCAATGCCGAACGGTGACGGCGCTTGCCGTTGACCAGCACGAGAACCTGGTCGGGTGCCGTGCCCCGCAGCGACGTCGGCCGGACAAACGCGCTGCCGTCTCCGGTCGCCGGCGTCGCCGTGTAAGACGGCACGAGGGCCTTCAGATTATCGGTCAGGTCGGCCGCCGCGCCGAGCGAATTGAATTCCTCGCCGCCGATGACGTCAATCGGAACCGTCGAGTCAGCCGCAGAACGAGGCTTCGCGCTGCGTGTACCGGTCGTGACGATTTCCTCGATGACGTCTTTTGCCTTACCGGAAGTTCTGGCTTGCTGCTGGGTTTGCGCCGAGGTGAGCGTAGCGGACAAGCCGCCAACAACGAGAACAGCGGCGAGCCCCGTGAGGTGCAAGGAATGTCTGATCATTTTTTCCCCCTTCTGACCATCGCATGACCACCTTGACGCGGCGAGCGACCGCCGACGACCGGATGCAGTGGATTGATCTGTACCAAAATTAGCCCAAACCCCCCGCTAATGCAACGAATGAATCAGTGTCGCAAACACATGAATCATTTGTTACATTCGAGGCATGCAAAGTCGCGACGTACAGACGATCCGCGTCCTCGTCGATGCCTTCCCCGGCCTCTCGCCCGAACTCCAGAAGGCCGCGAAGTTCATTCTCGACCATCCGGACGACGTGGGCCTCAATTCGATGCGAAAAATCGCGGGCCAGGCCGGTGTCAAGCCGGCGACCGTCAGCCGGCTCAGCAAAGCGCTCGGTTACGACAGCTACGAGCAGCTCCGCGAGCCTTTCCGCCAGGCACTCAGAAAGTCGGGACCGGGATTCGCGCGGCGGCTGCAGGCCGTACAGCGTCGCGGCAACGATGTCAGCCACGCGATGTTCGAGGAAATGCGTGCCGTCGAACTCGAGAATATTGCCGGCAGTTTGTCGGACGAGCAGTTCGAGGTCTTCGAGGAGGCCGCGGAAACGCTCTGCAGCAGCCGTCGGGTGTACGTGCTCGGGTTGCGCGGTGCCTTTGCCCCGGCATTCCTGTTCCACTACACGCATCAAATGTTCGGCGACAAGTGCCAGCTTCTGGATACCCGTGCCGGTATGTTTGCGGACCAGCTGCGCGGCATCGACGATCGTGACGCGCTCGTGGTCATTTCGTTTTCGCCCTATACGCAACTGACGATCGATGCCGTTAACTATGCGTCCGAGTCGGGCGTCCAGATCGTCGCGATCACCGACAATCTGCTGTCGCCGGCCGCACACGCTGCGAAACATACGATCGTTGTCCGCAACGAATCAGCGTCGTTCTACCATTCGTTGACCGGCGCATTGGCGGTCTGCCAGTGCCTGATTGCGCTGCTCGTGGTCAAGTCGGGGCGGGACTCGGTGAAGATCGTGCGCGAGGCGGAAAAACAGTTGTCCCGCATCAGTGCGTACTGGTAACGGCGCGTGAGCCGCGTCCTGCACCGAAACTTGCGCTCCATACCGCCCGAAGCCGTGCGCGGCGATGGGGTTTACATCGTCGACGCGCAGGGTCGGCGTTACCTCGACGGCAGCGGCGGTGCGGCGGTTTCCTGCCTGGGCCACAGCCATCCCGACGTCGTCGCTGCGATCGAAAAACAATTGGCGACGTTGCCCTATGCGCACTCGGCTTTTTTCACGACTGCGGCATTGGAGGAGCTCGCCAATCGCCTCGTCGTGCGGGCACCGGGCATGGACAAGGCGATGTTCGTCAGCGGCGGCTCGGAAGCGATCGAGGCTGCTTTGAAGTTGTCGCGCCAGTACTTCGTGGAGAAGGGCGAGGCGCAGCGGCGTTACTTCGTTGCGCGTCGCCAGAGCTATCACGGCAACACGCTCGGCGCGCTGGCCGTCGGCGGCAACGAATGGCGACGCAGGCCATTCGCGCCGATACTCGTCGCGGGGCATCACATCTCACCGTGCTTCGAATACCGCGAGTGGCAGGAGCACGAGGACAGCCATCAATACGGGCGCCGTGTCGCCGACGAGCTCGAGACGAAGCTCATCGAACTCGGGCCGGAAAACGTCGCCGCGTTCGTCGCCGAGACCGTGGTGGGAGCGACCGCCGGCGCCGTGGCCGCCGTGCCCGGCTATTTCCGGCGCGTGCGCGACATCTGCGATCAATACGGCATCCACCTGGTTCTCGACGAGGTGATGTGTGGCGCGGGGCGTACCGGGTCGTTCTTCGCCTACGAACAGGAGGAAATCGTCCCCGATATCGTGACGCTTGCCAAAGGGCTGGCCGGCGGTTATCAGCCCATCGGCGCGATGTTGTGCCGGGCCGAAATCACCGACAGCATCGAAGGCGGCAGCGGTTTTTTCCAGCACGGGCACACATTCCTCGGGCATGCCAGCGCCAGTGCCGCCGCGCTCGCCACCCTCGAGGTCATCGACCGGGACGGCTTGCTCGAGCGGGTCCGGCGCGGCGGGAGTCTGCTCATCGACCTGCTGCGGGAAAGATTGCAGGAACACCCGCACGTGGGCGACATACGCGGCAGGGGCTATTTCCTGGGCGTCGAATTCGTCGCCGACCGGGGCAGCAAGGCTCCCTTCGACCCGGCGCTGAAAATGCACAAGAAAGTGCAGGCTGACGCAATGGCGGGCAAGCTGCTTTGCTATGGCATGGGCGGTACCGTCGACGGGGTCCACGGCGATCACGTTCTGCTCGCACCGCCGTATATCGCGTCGGACGCGGAACTCGAGGAGCTGGCCGACAAGTTCGCGGCTGCTGTCGCAAGCGCGATGCCTGCCACTTTTTGAGAGTCGGGTAACTACCCGGGCCCTGCTTTCTCGACGAAGCGCCGTTCGGTCACAGATTCCGGGAGCGCCGCCTCGACGCGCTCGTCCAGGTCGACCTGCCAGGTCCGTAACATCATGGCCAGCATCGCGTAAGTGCCGTGTATCGCGACGAGGTCGAGGATTTGCTGCGCGTCGAAATGACGGCCGAGTGCTGTAAGCGAGGTGGGCGAAAGCGCACCGTGGGCGTCGAGTTCGTCGACGGCGGCTACGAGCGCCGCGTCCGGTTCCCGCCAGCCGGCGGCGTCCGGGCCGTCGAAAACGCGCTCGATATCGGTGAGCGACAGCCCGCACGAGCGGCCTCGAACGACGTGTGAGGCCCACTCGTACCATGAGCCCCGATGCACGCTGGTGCGCAATATGACGAGTTCCGCATTGCGCCGGCCCAGTTTGCCGCCCGCAACGACATACTGGCGAAAACCCCACCACGCCTCGAGCAAATCGGGATGGTTGGCCAGCAGACCATGCAGATTGATGGGGCGCCCCTGCATGTCGGCAACGATCGCTTCGAGGGAAGGATCCCACTGCTCGGCTGCGAGGACGCCGATGCTGCCCGGTTCACTCGTTCTTGATTCGCTCATTGGCATAGTCTCTGGTCGATTTTGTCGCAAAGGTATTGTCCGATCGGGATCGCCGACGTCGCGGCGGGTGATGGCGCATTGCAGACATGCAGGCTGTGCGGACTTTCGGCGAACAGAAAGTCATCAACCAGCGTGCCGTCACGCGTTACGGCCATCGCACGCACGCCCGCCGGGTGCGGCCGCAGGTCACGGACGGTAATCTGCGGGCAATATTTCTGCACCTGCCTGACGTAGCCGGATTTCCAAAGCGCGTTCCGAATTTCCGCGAGCCCGGCGCTGAAGTGGCGCAACGTCACGCGCCAGAAACCGGCGTACGTCAGCTGTTCCCAGGTGTCGCGCAGATTCAGGTTGAAGCGCCCGTATCCCTCGCGCTTGAAACCCTGCAAGGCGTTCGGCCCGAGCGTGATACCACCCGCGATCGTCCGTGTGAGGTGCACGCCCAGAAACGGCAGGGCAGGATCCGGTACCGGGTAGATCAGGTGGCGGACGATGTCGTTTTTCTCCGCGGCCAGGCGATAGTACTCGCCGCGGTACGGCAGGATGCGGAAATCGACGTCGAGGCCCTGCATTCTCGCAAGCCGATCGGCCATCAGCCCGGCGCAGGCGATCACGAAGCGGCACTCCACGGTTTCGCCGTGACCGAGACTCAGGCGCACGCAGCCGGAACGGTCTTCGATGGCCACAACTTCGGCGCCGAGCCGGAGTTCGCCGCCGCGGTGCTCGAAGCGCGTGGCCATCTTCCGGCAAATTGCCCCGTAATCGACGATGCCCGGAGTTTTCAACAACAACGCGAGGCGGCCCGTCACGTTGGGCTCCGCTTCTTCGAGGTCGTCCGGGCCCAGCATCCGGGCCTCGAGGCGGTTCGAGCGGGCACGCTCCTCGAGGGCACGCAGGCGCCGCTCCTCGAGTGCATTGGTTGCTACGATCAGTTTGCCGCACTGCTCGTAAGCGACCCCGTGAGTGCGACAGAATCGGATTGTTGCGTCAACGCCGGCTTTACAGAAACGGGCTTTGAGACTGCCGGGCGCATAGTAGACGCCGGAGTGAATGACGCCACTGTTGCGGCCGCTCTGGTGGCGCGCGACGGCGGGCTCTTTTTCGAGCAGCACCAGGCTTGCCTCGCGGTGGCGACCCTGCAGTTGCCAGGCTGTCGACAGCCCGACGATTCCGCCGCCAATAATCGCAAAGTCGAACATTTGCCCCCACAGTCGAGGCCCGCGCGTTGGCCAGTCTAGCGGCTCGCGAGCCTTGATTCACAAGCAATTTTCGGCATTGCTAATGCGCAGCCGCTTGCCGTATAATCTCGCGCCAGCGCACGGGTGGGCGCGGTTTCGCGGGGCGAAAGTGCCGGCGATGCGCAGCAAGACCCACGCTATCCGCAGCACGCACGCGGCGCTGCGGATAGAAAAAAGCCCCGCTTTGGGGTTTTTTGTTGCCCGGATTTTTTGGCCGAAAGTGCCGGCCCGGGTTGCGACAGGCGCCGGTTAGGAATGGGCCATTGGCCCATTTTTTGTTTGAAAACAGGTGGTTAGACACGCAACACATGATGAGGGATGAGCTCCGAGCATTGCTCGAACCGACCGTGGAAGCGCTCGGTTACGAGTTGTCCGATCTCGAGACGAGGCTCTCGGGACGGGCCGGCGTGATTCGCGTATTCATCGATCGCCCGGATGGCGTCGGTCTCGCCGACTGCGAGAAAGTCAGTCGTGCACTGAGCGCGCTGCTCGACGTCGAAGACCCGGTGCCGGGTCATTACGACCTCGAGGTATCGTCGCCGGGGCTGAATCGGAAATTAACGAAAACGGAGCATTTTCATAGATTTATAGGTCAAACCGTGAAAGTGCAGATGCGCTTGCCGATCGATGGGCGGAAGCGTTTTCGCGGTCGGCTCGAGGCCGCCGGCGACAGCGACATCGTCGTCGAGGTAGACGGTGAGCCGCACACGCTGCCCGTGGCGAGGATCGAGACCGCGCGACTGGTGCCCGACCTGGCGTAGGCCGCGGGGCAATTTTGGAGTTTTGAGGCAATGAGCAAAGAGATCTTGATGGTGGCCGACGCCGTTTCGAACGAGAAAGGCGTGGAAAAGGAAATCATCTTCGAGGCAATCGAGGCGGCGCTCGCGTCGGCCACGCGACGCAAGCACGGCGACGACATCGACGTGCGTGTCGCGATCGATCGCGAGACGGGCGACTACGACACGTTTCGGCGCTGGCTCGTGTTCGACGATGCGTCGACCGAGCTCGAGTTTCCGGATCGCGAGCTGCGCATGATCGACGCGGTCGACGTCGACGCGAACGCAGAGCCGGGCGGATACGTCGAGGTGCCCATGGAATCCGTCGAGTTCGGCCGCATCGCCGCGCAGACCGCAAAGCAGGTCATCGTGCAAAAAGTTCGCGAGGCCGAACGCGAGCAGGTTATCGAGGAATTCACCGGCCGCGAGGGCGAAATGCTGTCCGGCCTCGTCAAACGCGTCGACCGAAATGGCGTCTACATCGATCTCGGCGGCAATGCCGAAGGATTCGTACCGCGCGAGCAAATGGTGCCGCGCGAGCCGGTGCGCCCGCAAGACCGTATCAAGGCCTTGCTGGTAGAAGTCCGTCCCGAACCGCGCGGCCCCCAGCTTTTCATGACCCGGACGTCACCGCAGTTCCTGATCGAGTTGTTCAAGATCGAAGTGCCGGAAGTCGGCCAGGGGCTGATCGACATCCTGGCGGCGGCCCGCGATCCGGGACTGCGCGCGAAAATCGCCGTCAGAAGCAACGACAACCGAATCGATGCCGTCGGCGCCTGCGTCGGCATGCGCGGCTCGCGCGTGCAGGCCGTCTCCAACGAGCTCGCGGGCGAGCGCGTCGACATCATCCTGTGGAACGAGAACCCGGCGCAGTTCGTGGTCAACGCCATGTCGCCGGCCGAGGTGGTGTCGATCGTCGTTGACGAAGATTCCCACAGCATGGACATCGCCGTCGAGGAGGACAAGCTGTCTCAGGCGATTGGCCGCGGCGGCCAGAATATCCGTCTCGCCAGCGAGCTGACGGGCTGGGAGCTCAACGTCATGACGGCGGCGGACGCGGAGCAGAAAAGCGAGTCGGAGATGAAAGAACTCATCGAGATGTTCTCCAAGCAGCTCGATGTCGACGAGGAGATCGGTCTCATTCTCGTGCAGGAGGGATTCTCCACGATCGAGGAGGTGGCCTACGTGCCGACCTCCGAACTGGTCGAGATCGAGGAGTTCGACGAAGACATCGTGAACGAGCTGCGCAACCGGGCGCGAGACGTTTTGCTGACCCAGGCGATCGTGCAGGAAGAAAAGATCGACGAGACGGAACCCGCCGAAGACCTGTTGAGCCTCGATGGCATGGACAAGGGCCTCGCTTACATACTTGCAAGCAAGGGCGTCGTTACGCGTGAAGACCTGGCCGAGCTGGCCACGGACGACCTGCTCGAGATCAACGAGATGGACGCGGATGTGGCGGCAGCATTGATTATGAAGGCGCGCGAGCATTGGTTCGAGGCGGAACAACAGGCGTAGATCACGCATGTTCGGAGTTTGAAGAATGGCGGATGTGACAGTTGGACAATTTGCGGAGGTACTGAAGGTACCGGTCAACAAGCTGATATCGCAGCTTGATGAGGCCGGGATCAAGGTCAGCGGCTCCGAAGACAAAATCAGCGACGATGCAAAGCTCGAGTTGCTGACGCATCTGCGCCGCAGTCACGGTCAGACCGATACTCCGTCGACGGTCGCAGCGCCGCGCAAGATTACGTTGAAGCGGAAATCGCAATCGGAGCTGCGCTTGTCCGGTGCCCAGGGACGATCCCGCACGGTCAACGTCGAAGTGCGCCGCAAACGCACCTACATCAAGCGCGACGTGCTCGAGGAGCAGGCGCAGAAAGATCAGGAAGAACTCGATCGCAAGCGCGTCGAAGCCGAGGAGCTCAAGAACGCCGAGCTGCGTGAGCAGAAGCGCCTCGCCGCGGAGCGGGAAGAGGCGGCGCGCGCCAAGGAAGAGGAGCGCAAGAAAGAGGAGGAAGCGCGCCTGAGTGCCGAGGAGGCCGCGCGCAAATCGGCGGAAGAGGCCCTGAAAGCGGCCGCCGACGAAAAGGCTCGCCTCGAAAAAGCCGAGCAGGATGCGCGCAGCCGGCGCACGAAGGACAAGCCGAAGACCGGCGCGAAACACTCGGATACGAAATACGGCCGCAAGGAACTGCACGTCGCGGGCGACAAGAGCGGCCGCCGCAAGCGCAGATCGCCGACGCGCCGTCGCGCCGTATCCCTCAGTGGCGACTCGCAGCACGGGTTCGAAAGACCGGTCGCACCTGTCGTGCGCGACGTCGAAATTCCCGAGAGTATTTCGGTGTCCGAGCTCGCCCAACGCATGGCCATTAAAGGCAACGAAGTCGTCAAGGTGCTGTTCAACATGGGCGCTATGGTGACGATCAACCAGGTCATCGACCAGGATACGGCAACGCTGGTCGTGGAAGAGCTGGGTCATGTCGCCAAGCCGATTACCGAAGCGGCGATGGACGAGCAACTGCTCGCCGAGGAACTCGGCACGGAGGACGCCGGCGAAACGGTGCCGCGGCCGCCCGTCGTCACGATCATG
>JBFISV010000088.1:0-8443 GCA_041608415.1 Woeseiaceae bacterium | reverse complement strand
TACAGGGGATTTCAATGTTCAAAAAATGCACTTCGACCTTTACGTTAGTTACCGCAGTATCCTGTCTGTGGCCTGGAAGCGCGTTCGCGGTAGACTATTATTCAGAGGAATTCATCGGCGGATACGGCGGTTTCTCGATAAATATCTTCGGCGACGTTTGTGGTCGTAATAATGCCGATGACGAGGGTTTTGCACTTATCGACGGCGTCTACCTGCCACTGCCGACCGATGGATCTTGCCGCGGGATCAACGACAATCTTCAAATGGTCTTTGACCGCAGAGACCCGATTACTGATGAAATTCTCAGCTACCTGTACGAGTTTGAGCCCGCGTCCGGTACCTGGGTCGAAACGGCAATTCCTATCGTCGGTGGTCAGGGCAACGTGCAGGCGCGGGGAATCAACAACGCCGGGCAAATCGTCGGCTGGGCGTCAGATACGAGCAATTTCAGCCGCGCCTTCGTCTGGGATAGGAATAGTGGGACGGTGCTGCTGGGAAACCTGGGCGCCCAGTCCTTTGCCTTCGACATAAACGAGGTCGGTGACATTGTCGGCTATGCCACAATCAATGGAGTTGCGCGCCCGTTTTTGTACTCGACGGGCGGAATGCAGGAAATCACTGCAGTTACCTGTCCTCGAGCCATTGCAAGAGGGATAAACGACGGCGGAGATATCGTCGGCGAATGCAACGACGGTATGGGCACGGTATTGCCGTACATTGTGAGCAACGGCGTCTTCGAGACCATCCCGGGTCCGAACAATGATCTTGGGCTTCTACGGGCGATCAACAATGACGGCGTGGCCATTGGCGTTGCCCAAAACTCACTTGGCGGATACGAGACCTCAGTGTGGGATGTCGACAACGGTATGCGATTGCTCGCGGACCTCCGGCTCGGTCAACCCGGAAGCTCCGTCAGTACGGCGCTCGGCATCAACCAGGCGGGCCAAATCATAGCGGGGAGCACAATCTTCACACCAGTGCTCAACGTTCCGCCGGTTTTGGCCGCCATCGGTGACAAAACGATCGTCGAGGGCGCGCAGCTCAGCTTCACGCTAACCGCTTCCGATCTCGACGGTAACCTATTCGCCTACACCGGCAGCAACGTGTCGCCAGGAGCGCCGGGTCCCGATCTCGGGACCCTGGGCAACGCGATGCTCGACGAAGTAACCGGCGTGTTTTCCTGGACGCCTGGTTTTGACCAGGCTGGCAATTATCAAATCGCCTTTACGGTTGCCGATGCAGGAACGCCGGTCGAAACTGACACCGAGATCATCAACGTGACCGTTGGCGAAGTAAACCGTCCGCCAGTCGTCGAGCCCGCAGGTCCGTTTGATGTGTTGGTTGGCGAAATTCTGACGTTCCAGATGTTCGCAACCGATCCCGACGGCGGCTTCGTAGACATAACTCTGGCCTCAGGCCCGGCTGGAGCCGAGATCGGCGACGGCGATTTCGTTTATTGGGTGCCCGACGCGAGCCAGGTCGGTGTACATGAGCTTGTCTTCGACGCGGCAGATCGCGCAATGCCGCCGGCTGTCACGCAAGTCTCGGTCATTGTGACAGTAGGGCAGGGCGAACTATCCCCGAGTGAACTTCTGGATGTCATCCTTGGCGAAGTGGATGGTCTGCTGTCGGGTCCGGCGCGCGCCAAGCTGCGCAAGAGAGTGCAAATTGCACAACATTTGCTGAGCAAGAACAATATTGATGGCACGCTGGGTTCGCTCAATGCGTTCAAGGCGCAGGTTAATAACCAGCTCAATAAGGGCGAAATTTCAGCGGAAGAAGCTCAGTTGTTGCTGGATCTGGCTGACGAGCTGATCGCATTGTTGGAAAGCCTGCAAAACCCGTAAATACGTATTGAAGCGGTTTCTTTGCAGGAGCAGCTTCCATGCGCGCGGGATGACTGCGCCAGGGACGGCGCATTCCCCGTGCGTATGTGGGGCCGGACGATCGAATACACTCAGTAGCAGTATTGGCGCGGTTATACGCCGAGTTTTGACGGCCTGGGTTTGTTTTTGGCCATCGAAATTGAAACCTGAGGCAATTGTCCTCGTGGAACGGCATTAAGTGAGAAACCGGGGTCGAACCGAAGTGTCTCCATTGTTTATCGTGCCGGGCATAAGTCCCTGACCCCACGGCGACGCTCCTGCCTTAATCCCCTCGCGCGGCGCGTGGTCGAAAATCACCACACACCGCGCGCAATGCCGTGGGCAGGCCTCGGCGAACCTTCAAAGTATTCCGGTTTCGCTTGCGATGCCCGAAATTCCTACTAACCTCTGAATTAAACGCGACAAAGGCAAACCTGGCCAAAGCCAGGGACGCAAAGCCACGGGTCCTCGCTTCCTCCGAGAAGCCACGGATGACTCCCCGAAGTACCCCAAGATCGCCGGGCCGCCGCAAATGCGCTTACTACTGGGTGGCGCCCGTGAACACGGCAGTCAGATTTTCTTTCCTTAGACTCATTACGGACTTTTCATTCAGTCCGCCGATTCCAGATCGTGCGGACGGATATCACTGCGAAAAGCTGAACAGCTCGAGCCCAGTCGAATTCATTGATAAGCCCTGACGAATGCGGCGGTTGCGGCCGGTAAAGCCAGAAACGACCCGATTACAGCGGCATGCACGTCGATTCGGTCTGGAAGGAGACACAGAATGAAGATGCGCGCTTTGTTGATTTTCGTGCTGGCGGCGTTTACGCAGACGGCCATGGCACAAACCGAAACCGTCGACTTCGACGCAACCGTTACGACAATAATTCCATTGAGCGGCAACGGCAACGCATTGGCCGCGAGCCTCGGCATTGCCGTGGGCGATCCCATAAACGGAGCGTATTCGTATGACGTCAATCATCCGGATTCGAATGCCGATCCCACGGTGGGCCTCTATAACAACATTCCCGACTCATTCTCGATGAGCCTGCAAACGGCCTCAACCACCTACAACTTCGACTCCTTGTCGAACCGGGTCACGGTCTGGAATCAATCGTTCGATGAGATTTCCGCGATGACCCTTGGTGCGGTGACGAGCAATCTGCCCGCAGGCACGACGGTCGGACAGCTCCAGGCGTTGTGGAACGAGCAAAGCGGCACGGCTCTGGCCGATGCTTCCCTGCAAGCGCCCCCTGCCTTCGCGTGGGATTTTCAGATGCTCAAGTTACTGGCGTTCGATGACGGCGCCGGCAACAGCTTTTCATTGTTTGCCGACATCACGGCGTACTCGAGTAATGCACCGGTTGACATCGTGATAGACCCTGGCACTTATACCGGCCAGTGGTTTGTCATTGGAGTGACGGGCGCATTGACGGGCGTGCAAACGGTCAGCGTCGATCCGGGTGTCAATGTCATTGAGGTGGCCAGTCTGCCTGGCCGCTTCAATATCGACGTTGCGGCCAATGGCGATATCACGTCGTTGAACACCGCGGCCGCGGCCGCCGCGGGTAATGTTTTAACTTTCAACACAACGCCGATGACCATCGATCCGGCCGCGTTTACCGACAATCCGCCCGGCGACTGGTCTGTGCTCAGGGTCGTATTTTTCAGCAATACCCCGGGTCCGCAAACCTTCGACGTCGTGCCCGCGCTCGGATACACGGTACAGGTCGGCCGCAGTGTGAGCGGTCGATTTGTGGTTGATGTAGCCGCCAACGGCGACGTGACGTCGCTGAACACGGATGCGGCGACAGTCGTTGGCAATACGCCTACGTTCAACACGACGACGATCAACGTGGACCCCGGCTCTTATACCGGAACGTGGAGCGTATTCGGCGTCAGCAATTCTCAAAGCGGGATCCAGGAACTCATCGTGGTACCCGGGGTTGGCTATGAATTTCGGGCGGGGTCCGATGCGAGGATCGTCGATGTAAATAATCCCTGTGCTATCGATCCTGCGACGTTCCTGCTGTCCGGCTTTACCTTCGAAGTCGTCTGCGGCCCGATCGATTCGGACGGCGACGGTGTGCCCGATGACCTGGATATCTGCCCGGGCGGCGATGACAACGACGATGCAGACGGCGATCTGGTTCCGGATTTCTGCGATCCCTGCCCCATCGACTCCGACAATGACGCAGATGGCGACGGCGTTTGCGGTGACGCAGACGTGTGTCCGGGCGGTGACGATACCTTGGACGCGGATAGCGATTCCACGCCCGACTTCTGCGACGTTTGCCCGGACGATCCCGAGAACGACGCCGACGGCGACGGCATCTGCGAGATCGATGACAATTGCCCCTTAGTGGCCAATTCGGGTCAGGGTGACAACGATTTGGACAGTCTGGGCGATGCATGCGACCCTGACGACGACAACGACACCTTCGATGATGACGTGGACAATTGTCCGTTGATCGCCAATGATCAAACCGATACGGATGGCGACGGGGCCGGGGACGAGTGCGACGCCGATGACGATAACGACGGCGTTATCGACGCAGACGATCAGTGTCCGGGCACCTCTTTGGGTGACATCGTTAATGCCGATGGCTGTGCTGTCGCCGATCTCTGCCCGTGCGAACATCCGTTGGGAGGCGGTGCGTGGAAGAATCACGGCGCCTACATGCGCTGTGTGTCGCACACTAGCCGAGACTTTGTCGACGTTGGGCTCATGACGAATCAGGAACGGGACGACATCGTCTCGGCTTCCGCCGCGACAGATTGTGGCAAGAAGTAGCTTGGATTGATGCAATGCCGGATGCCGGGGCCTGATCCCGGCGTTCGGCCTTCAATCAGCGCGTGAGCGCCTCGTACCGGGGCACCGGCATCAGTCGCGGGGAAACGCAGACAACTTTCTCTACTGCCACCTCAATTCATCCCAATTGCCCTCATCCCAGAAGAGATCGGCTTCGACCGGAGGTGGCGGGGCGGGCGGGATCGGTGGCGTGGTGTCTGCGAAGCCTGATCCGCTATCGCCACCACAGCCGGATAGCCCTAAGGCCGAGGCCAGTAACAGGCATGGAGCGCTTGATAACAGTTTGAACACGATGCTGATCCCTCGTTTTTGAATCATTGCTTCAGGTACTGATTTGAGTCTTACGGCATCGATGCGACCACTTGAAAGGTGTTTCTGAAACGTTCGGGGGTCGATTCCGATCGAGAGAAATTCCGATACCGCTTAAGGATATCGCCACGCTGAATGGCATTGCTGTGACGCAGGCCACATTCGCTCCAAAAAAGGTGCCACAAAAAGGGATCAGGTTCTTTTTCGTGTGCGATCTGGGGTGCAATTTCGTGTGCAATCTCGTGTGTAATCGTGGCTCGGACAGAAGCACGCGACAAAGGCCTGGTGCTGCCGTGAGATTCACTGACGCCGCACCGAAACAGATCAACCAGTGATGGTCATGGCCCGACCTGAGCCAGAAAGTGTTTCAAGAAAACGACTCGGCCACCTTTCACGCCTCGTCGCGCCTGAGCCCTGCGAGCTCCGGGCGGTCGGCGGACCAGCCGGACTGTGCGACGCAGTAGTCCACGCGGTCGTAGACTCGTTCCATGTTGCTCTCGGCCAGGTACGGGTCGGCACCGTGCCCGAGCAGCAGCAGGGTGGCATCGAGGTTGCAGGCGCCGATGGCGCGGCCCAGTGCCGATCGGCCGCGCTTGTCCTGATGGTTCGGGTTGGCGCCGTGGTCGATGAGTGCCTCGGCGACATCGAGCTTGCCGCGGAAAATGGCCTCGTTCAGGGCTGTGTGACGATCCTGGTAGCGCAGCTGGTTGACGTCGGCGCCGCGTTTGATGAGGTAGAGCGTCATGGGCACGTCGCCGCTCTGTGCCGCGATCATGAGCGGCGTCATGCGGTTCTTGGGCTGGCCGCCGATGTCGTAGCCGTTGTCGAGGAACCAGCGCGTCAGCGTGATGTTGCCCTCGCTGATCACCTGGTGAAAGAGATCGCCGCCCTGCGAGGATTTCGGCGGCCACATCGTGCCCTTGTCCGCGAGGTAGCGGATTTTCTGCAGCGGCGCGTGCGCGCTGATGAGGGCGTACTGCGCGCCGAGACCGATCCTGTCGCAGTCCATCTGCCAGTACGAGTCGGGATAGTCTTCCATGTCCGGCGTCATGGCCTTGTAAGCCAGCCGCGCCTCTTTCAATACCAGGCCGTCCGCGGTCGAGACCCTGACGTCCCAGTTGCCGACATCGGCGGGTGTGAATGCGCGGCTCGATTGCACCGACCAGCGCTGCGTCCTGATGTCGAAGGAATTGCTCTGCACGACCCGCTTTTTGAACAGCCAGTCATGCCGGATGGTCCGGCCCTCTATGTCGGTCAGTTCCGTGAAGAAATACACGAGCGGTTCTCTGTCGCTCGCCGCCTTGCGGCAGTCGGCCGGTTCGTCGCCGTCCATCGCGGTCGCGAACGCCGAGCGCGAAACCGCCCATTTCGGCGCGCTGCGGTCGATCGCGAAGCGCAGCAAGCGCTCGATGCCGTAGCGGCCCTCGTCGCGCGCGATGTCGAGCGGCTGCCGGCCCGTGGCGTCGTAGGCGAACAGGTCGACGAGCGGCAGCAGCGGGTAGGACTCGGGCGGTGTCACGCCGAGTTGCAGCAGCGTGGCGACGGCCTGCTCGTTGCCGGACTTGATCGCCCGCATGAGCGGCGTATCGCCGTCCGCGAAGCGCGTGAAGCCGCCCCGGTCGTGCGCCAGTTTGTAGACGATGCCGTCGCCCCATTTGCCGACATGCCGCGTGCCGTTGTAACGCACGCGTTGCTTGTACGTCGTGAGCTCGGTGATCGATGCGAGCAACGCCTCGACCACCTCGGTCTGGCCGAGCCCGTGCGCGAGATCGATGGGGGAGACGCCGTTGGCGTCGGCCACGTAGGGATTGGCCTGGAACGACAGGTACGCGATCTCGGTTGCCGGCAGATCCTCCCAGCTTTCGATGCTGCGGTAATCGACGCTGCGGATGAGCACGAGCGCTTCGTCGGTGTCGCCGCGGCGAATGGCGGCGAGCAGCGGCGTATCGCCATTCTCGCCCGGGGCGTCAATCGTCTGACGATAGGACGCGATGCCCGTGTCGGGCCCGGTATGGCGCGCGAGATGGGTCTCGAACGCCTGCCTGGGCCGCTTCCAGCCGCGGATCTCGGCCGGGTCGATCTGCTCCGTCTCCGCGATGAGGATGCTTTGCTGGTCGATCAGGCAGTCGCCTTCCCGGACCTCGACCCGGAGCGTGCCGGGTCCCAGCGCGTCGAGGCGTTTGCTCGACCACGTGCGCCAGCGGTCGGCCTTGACGTCGAAGCCCACCTCGGCCACCTCCGCGTCGTTGTGAAACCAGCGGTGGCGGACCGTTCTGCCGCCGGCAGCGATAATCTCGGTGAAGAAAAACACGGTCTCGCGGCCGGGCCCGAGCGTGACGATGCGTTTCTGCGGCACCCTGTCCTCGACCGCGTCGGTAAACACCGACCGGTAGAGCAGGGCGTCTTCGACGCACGCCGAGGCCGGTTCGGAAACGGCGGACTTATCAGAGCTTGCCGTGGCCCGGCTGGTCGCCGCCGCGGCCGGCTTAGTGGCAGGCCTGGGCTGGCGCGTTGCGCCCTCGGCCGCCGACAGCGACGTCGACTCGAACAGGCACTGCGGGACGTACTTCGTGATGTGCTCGAACGCATTCGTGCGGCAGGACCACTTCAATGAGTAGCCGATGGCGTTCTGAACTTCCTCGGCCGTGAGGACCATCGTGCCGCCGTCGACGCCCGAGAGTTCGTTGAAGGTCAGCGTGACCTGCCCGCAGCCGCTGATCTCCATCGCGTCGAGCGCCTGGTGGCCGCCCATCGTGCCGGGGCGTATGTCCAGGTCCTCGTCGCTGCACGGCAGCTTGCCGTGTTCCGACCAGTAATCACCCATGAGCACCTTGTAGGACATCGCGCTCGCCATGCCCCGGGTGATATGCGCGGCGTTGATGTACTGCTCCTTCTGCCTGTCCTGCAGCATTGTCATGGCGAAAAGAACGACGGCAACGCCCAGAACGACGGCCAGGAACGTAATTGCAAAATTTTTCATCGGCGGCGGTCCGGGTGAGGCAACCGCGACATTTTACGATTGCATGGCGCGGGCGAACGTGACGCCTGTTCAGGAAAACGCGGCGCGAGCCGGGGTGTCTGCGTCGTTTATCGTGCCGGGCAATCGCCCGTGGCGACGCGCTTACGCTGTCGCCGCGGTTCCCTCGGGCGGCGCGTTCTCGAATATCACCACGCGCCGCGCGAACGGGATCTCGATGCCTTCGCGATCGAAGGCCTCCTTGATCAGTTTGCGGAACTCACGCGCAACCCCGCGGTGCCGGCCGGGTTTGACACGCGTTACCGTGCGGATCGTCATCTCCGATTCGCCGAAATCGTCGACGCCCTGCACGCGTGGCGCTTCGAGCACGTCGGGATTGTTTGCCATGAGCTCTTCGCCGGCCTTGGCGAGCACCGCGTAGACGTGATCGAGGTTGGAATCGTAGGCGACGCCGACCTCGACGATCGCGTTCGTGTAGCC
>JBFISV010000087.1:0-8463 GCA_041608415.1 Woeseiaceae bacterium | reverse complement strand
TCCATGTCCTGCATGAGCCTCGCGGCGCCGACGTCCTCGAGGCAGTCCGCCAGCAGCACCTGCAGGTAGCAAACGGCTGCCTCTTCGAGGTCGTCGCCGCCCGCATCCCGGTTCAGGCCGAGGCGGCGTGTTGCATCCATACAGACGACGTGGCACGCCTCGTGCAACACCGAATGCACCGGCGTATCGGGGCGTGCGTACACGGTCATACCGGCAATTCCGGCTTCCCGGCCGCCCCAGAAACTGGCCTCGATGTCGGCGCCGGCCGCGGCCAGCGACAGCGACAGCCCGTACCGGCCGAGCAGGATTTCGAGATTGCTCGCGCAGACGTCATTGACAGTGAGCACCGGGCTGCCGCTCATGGGATGTGCCCCGCCTTCGCGTTACTGCGTCGAGATCTGCTTGAGCACGATGCGTACGAGATCGCGCACGATCGCCTCGCGCAGCAGTTGCTCCTCGCGAGCCTTGCCGAGCACGAGCGTCGCGTCGTAGGTGTAGTCGCGAGTCAGCGTCAGGTCCTGGACCTCGAGCAAGACCCGGTCATCGCCCTCGAGACCGTACTGGATCGTGTAATACACCTCGTATTCGGTCGGCACGTTGCGCGCGGACACCGACAACACGCGCTGGTCCGTGTCGTCGAAATAAATGCTGAAGACCGCCATCGCCTCCTCGGCCGAGTCGACGACATCCACACCGGCGGCCAGCAGTTCGCGCCGCAGTTCACGGTAAAACAGGCTGTTGTCATCGGGGCTCGCGATAAAGGTCCGCTGCATTTCGGCGGGCGTCGTGAGCGCACCCTGGAGCGTAAAGCCGCAGCCCGCGAGTGCCGCGAGCAGCGCCGCCGCCGCGAACCTAGGGAGACTCTGAAGAGCCTCCCTAGGCGGCATATTCGACCCGGGCCTGCCGGCGCAGGGCACGGTCACCGGGGGCAGGCAGTCTAGACAACCAGGTTCACCAGTCGCCCTGGCACGACGATCGTCTTCCGGACAGGCTTGCCGCCGATAAAACGTTGGACGTTGGGGTCCGCAAGCGCCTGTTCGACGATGGTCTCCGACGTGGCGTCTGTCGCGGTCGTTACCCTGCCGCGCAGCCGGCCATTGACCTGTACGACGAGCTCGATCATATCCTGCTCCAGGGCTGCCGCATCGACCTCGGGCCACGGCTCGTCGACGATTGCGCCCTCGTGCCCGAGCGCGGCCCACAGCGCATCGCAGACGTGCGGCACGATCGGCGACAGCATCAATACCACGGTTTCCAGCGCCTCGCGGACGACCGCACGCCCGGCGCGCGACCCGTCTTCGAAGCGATTGACGGCGTTGAGCAGCTCCATCGCGGCCGCGATGGCGGTATTGAACGCGTGCCGGCGGCCGATGTCGTCGGATATCTTTGCGATCGTCTGGTGCGTCTTTCGCCGCAGCGCCTGCCCGGCTTCGCCGAGGCTCGCGGCATCGAGCTCGCCGACCTCGCCCGCCTCGACGTGCGTCTGCACCGCGTGCCAGAAACGTTTCAGGAATCGATACGCGCCCTGCACGCCCTCGTCCGACCACTCGAGTGCCTGCTCCGGTGGCGCCGCGAACATCATGAACAGGCGCACCGTGTCCGCGCCGTAGCGGTCGATCAACTCCCCGGGATCCACGGTGTTGCCCTTCGCCTTCGACATCTTCGCGCCGTCCTTGAGCACCATGCCCTGCGTGAGCAGGTTGGTGAACGGCTCGGATGCCTGCGTAAGTCCTTCGTCGCGCATCACACGCTGAAAAAAACGTGAATACAACAAGTGCAGGATCGCGTGTTCGACGCCGCCCGTGTATTGATCCACGGGCATCCAGTACGCCGCGCGCTCGTCGAGCATGGCGCCGCTCGCATCGGGGCAGGCATAGCGCGCGAAATACCACGACGACTCCACGAACGTATCGAAGGTGTCGGTTTCCCGTCGTGCCTCACCATCGCATGCCGGACAGCGGGTCTCGTAAAACTGCGGCATGCTCCGGAGCGGCGAACCGACGCCCGTGAACTCCACGTCTTCGGGCAGCACGACGGGCAGTTGCTCCTCGGGCACCGGGACGGCGCCGCAGTCATCGCAGTAGACGATCGGTATAGGCGTGCCCCAGTAACGCTGTCGCGAGACGCCCCAGTCGCGCAGCCGGTAATTGACGGTGCGCCGGCCACGCCCGGTCTGCTCGAAATGATCGGCAATCGCGTCGAACGCGGCATCGAAATCCATGCCGTCGTACTCACCCGAATTGACGAGCAGACCCTTCTCCTCGTAAACCTCGGCCGTGACGTCGATCTCGCTGCCATCGGCCGGCGCGATGACCTGGACGATCGGCAGACCGTGCTGCGTGGCGAAATCCCAGTCGCGCGCATCATGCCCCGGAACGGCCATCACGGCGCCGGTGCCGTAGCTCATCAACACGAAGTTCGCGACCCACAGCGGAACCTCTCGGCCCGTCAGCGGATGAACGGCCGAGATGCCGAGCGGCATGCCCTTTTTTTCCATCGTCTCGAGCGTCGCCTCGGCCGCGCCGGTTTGTTTGCAGGCCTCGATGAAGGCGGCAATGTCGGGATCGCGCGCGGCTGCCTCGGTCGCCAGCGGATGCTCGGCGGCGACCGCCATGTAGGTCACGCCGAACAGAGTATCGGGCCGCGTCGTGTACACGGTCAGCGGCGCGCCATCGCCGTCGATGTCGAACGACAACTCGACGCCCTCGGATCGCCCTATCCAGTTGCGCTGCATCGTTTTCACCGACTCGGGCCAGCCCGGCATGCTGTCGAGCTCGGCGAGCAATTCGTCGGCATAGGCCGTGATTTTCATGAACCACTGCGGGATTTCGCGGCGCTCCACGGGCGCATCCGAACGCCAGCCGCGGCCGTCGATCACCTGCTCGTTCGCGAGGACCGTCTGATCGACCGGGTCCCAGTTGACGATGGCATTTTTTCGGTACACGAGCCCCTTGGCAAACATGCGCGTGAACAGCCACTGCTCCCATCGGTAATACTCGGGCCGGCAGGTCGTGATCTCGCGCGACCAGTCATACGCATAGCCGAGACTCCTGAGCTGCTCGCGCATGTCGTCGATGTTGCGGTAGGTCCATTGCGCCGGCGGGATACCGCGCTGGATGGCGGCATTTTCGGCCGGCATACCGAAGGCGTCCCAGCCCATGGGTTGCAACACGTGCCGGCCCTGCATGCGCTGATAGCGCGCGATAACGTCGCTGATCGTGAACACGCGTACGTGACCCATGTGCAGCTTGCCGCTCGGATACGGGAACATCGTCAGGCAGTAGAATTTCTCGCGCGCCGGATCTTCGCCGACTTCGAAACAGCCGGAGGCCTGCCACCTCTCACGGGCGGCTTTCTCGACGATGTCGGGATGGTAGGCGATAGTCATGGTGTTGGTCGGACCCGGGACGGAGGAAAAGCCTTAGCCTGGAAATTGCACGAGGGATCGCGTGGGATGGCGTTCTGTAGCGGATGCAGCGCGCGGTCGTGGAGCGCAAGTGGTAGCCGTAGCTGCCGCTTGCGCGAACAACAAGCGATGCGCCGCTACAGGTCGCCAGGTCCGCGATAGGCGGCAATCAGCGGACAAACTGTCGCCGGGCGCAGCTGTCAATGCTTCCTCGAGTTCCATGCAATTACCTCGGATGGGCGCCGCCCTCGTGCGATTTCCAGGCTAAAGCGTACAGGAACAAGGCGAAAATGGCAGCAGGCGGCAATCCCGTCAGCGGCCGGCGCGCAGCCAGAAAAAGGCCAGGATCAGCAGGCAGAGACCGATCACCGGACGGTTGCCGGCGCGCGAGTACGGCGTGCTGCCGCGACGCGCTTGTACGCCCGCGGAGAGTTCCACGGCACGAAACTGTGCGCCGCGCCGCACGATCCGGCCCTCGTGATCGATGAACGCGCTGATGCCGGTGTTGGTCGCGCGTATCGTCGGCCGGCCGACCTCGAGCGAACGCATGCGTGCGATTTGCAGGTGCTGGTGCGGCGCGATCGAATTGCCGAACCAAGCGTCGTTACTGACGTTGACCAGAATGCCCGCGTCCGGCAACGCATACAGCAGCTCGGCGCCGTAGGCATCTTCGTAGCAGATCATGACGGCGAGCCGCGTGCCGCCCGCCGTCACCGGCAACTCCTGCACGTCTTTGCCGGCCGACAGGTCGTTGTGCGGGAGGCTCATCATCCTGAGCCACTCGCGGACGCGCGCCGGCACCGGAAAGTACTCCCCGAACGGCACGAGGTGGCGTTTGCGATACACTGCGAGCCGCCGCCCGTCGGCGACCACGACGCTGTTGTAGATTCGTGTCGCCTCGCCGTTCGTCACGTCTTCCAAAATGCCGAACGCGACGGTCTGTCCGCTTGCCGTAAGATCGGCCTGCAGCGCCTCGATGTACGCCCGTTCACGGCTCATGAGCGACGGCACCGCGACTTCCGGCCAGACGACGAGTTCGCTTTGGCGGGCGGCGCGCGTCTTGTCGCGGTAATACTCCAGCGTTCGCTCGCGGTTCTCGCGCAACCACTTCTTGTCCTGCGATATACCGAACTGGAGAACGCTCGCGCGCAGCGCCTTGCCGTCGGCCTCGGTCCAGTCGAAAAACGTCAGGATACCGCCCGACAACCAGGGCAGTATGACAAACACCAGCGCGACCCGGCGCGTGGCGCCGCGATTGCTGAAAGTGGCGAGCACCGCGGCGGCGGTCAGTACGACGGCGAACGAAACGCCGTAAACGCCGGCAACCGGCGCGAAGCCGGCGAGCACCGAATCGATTTGCGAATAACCCAGCGCGAGCCACGGGAAGCCCGTCAGAATCCAGCCGCGCAGCCACTCGACGAGCACCCACGCGGCGGGCGCAATCGCCAGCAGTCGCAGGTTCTCGCCTTGTGCGAGCCGGCTCACGAGCCAGCCCGCGACGTACAGCCACAGCGACATGATCAGGATCAACCCGAGCATGAGCAGAACCGCGATCCATGGCGGCGCCTCGCCGAACACGACGACGGAGATATAGATCCAGTAGGTGCCGCTCAGGAACAGGCCGAACCCGTACCAGAAGGCATGCCCTGCGGCGTCGCGGGGCGCGAGTGTGACGCACACGAACAACAGCGGCACCAGCAGCAACGGCGCCAGCAGCGACAGGCCGAAAGGTTCGAACGCAAGCGTGGTCAGCGCGCCCATGAGGAACAGGACGAAGCGGCTGAACCGGGGCCGGTCCGCCGGCAACGTCAGGATCCGCGGCGCGTAAGCCATGCGCGTCAGCTACCTTCCCGCTGGACGTGCAGCGAATCGATGCGCCGCTTGTCCGCCTTGGTCACCGAAAACGCGAAGCCGCCGAAGACGACGCGCTCGCCGCGTCGCGGCAGGCGCCCGAGTTCGTGCATCACGAGTCCGCCGATCGTGTCGTAATCCTCATCGCTCAACTCGCAATCGAAATACTCGTTGAAGTCCTCGATGCGCGTCAATGCTCGCACCTCGAAACTCGGCCGGCCGTCCCGTTCGCCATCAGGCCTGATGAACACGGCTTCTTCCTGGTCGTGCTCGTCGTCGATGTCGCCGACGATTTCCTCGAGCACGTCCTCGATCGTCAACAGGCCGGCGACACCGCCGTATTCATCGACGACGATCGCCATGTGATTGTGGCTGGCGCGAAATTCCTCGAGCAGCGCGTTGAGGCGCTTGGACTCCGGGATGACGGAGACCGGTCGCAGCAGTTTCCCGAGCGGCAGATCCTTGACTTCCTCGCTACCGAAATAGCGCAACAGGTCCTTGGCCAGCAGTACGCCGAGCACTTCGTCGCGATCTTCGCCGATGACGGGAAACCGCGAGTGCCCGGATTCCACGATCGTTGCGAGGATTTCGTCGAAACTCTGCTCGATGTCGATAACCACCATTTGCGAACGCGGGATCATCACGTCGCGTACCTGCGTCTCGGACACTTCGAGGACGCCGGCAAGCATGCGCCTCTCCTCGGCGTCCAGATCGACGTCGGAGCGTAGAATCAAATCCTGAATTTCTTCGCGGCTCCAGGGTTCGCCGTTGATCGCGCGCATGATGCGCGCAAACAGACTGCCGTTTCCCGTGCCGCTCGCGCTTGGCGGTTTTTCGTTCATTGATCCTTAAGTCGCTTGACGCCTGCCTGGCCCTGCGGGCGCGGCTGGATTGCAATAGTAACACTCTGTATTCATTGGACTCTATACGGATCGGCGACCCCCTGTGCCGCCAGAATGCGCACTTCCAGCGCCTCCATCTCGCGGGCGCCGTCGTCGGACGCGTGGTCGAGGCCCGCCAGGTGCAGTGCACCGTGAACGATCATGTGTGCCCAGTGATGCAGGACGGCCTTTCCCTGCGATTCGGCTTCGGCATGCACGACGTCGGCGCACACCGCAATGTCGCCGAGCAGACGCTGCCGGCCGGCCGGCAGGCCCGGCACGGGGTTCGCTGCAAACGACAGCACGTTCGTCGGCCGATCCTTGCCACGATAGCGGCGATTGAGCGTTCGCATTTCGCCGCTGTCGACGATCCTGACGGACAC
Source organism: Woeseiaceae bacterium (assembly GCA_041608415.1). Taxonomy (GTDB): domain Bacteria; phylum Pseudomonadota; class Gammaproteobacteria; order Steroidobacterales; family Woeseiaceae; genus UBA1847. Next base: position 1,942 of record JBFISV010000087.1, on the reverse strand, counting down.
CCGCCGCCCGCTCGGCACGCCCGCGCCGCGGAGCGCGGCCTCGACCCAGCTCTGTATATCGCTTGCGTCGGGAATGTCCGCCGCCGTGCTCGCGATCTGCACGTCGACCTCCGTCATGCTCGCGAATCCACGCGCCAGTTCAGGAGAGGCTGTCGTCGGCTTCGTAAGCCTCGACGATACGCTGCACCAGCGGATGCCGCACGACGTCGCGTGGCGAAAAAAACGTGAACGCCACGCCGTCGACGTCCTTCAGGATTTCGGTTGCGTTCTTCAGCCCGGATTGCTGTCCGCTCGGCAAATCGATCTGCGTGATGTCGCCGGTGACCACGGCATGGGAACCGAAACCGATCCTCGTCAGGAACATTTTCATCTGCTCGGTACTGGTATTCTGCGCTTCGTCGAGGATGCAGAACGACTCGTTCAGCGAGCGGCCACGCATGAATGCCAGCGGAGCGACTTCGATCACGTTGCGCTCGATCAGGCGGGTTACGGTTTCCGCGCCGATCATGTCGTACAGGGCGTCGTACATCGGCCGCAGGTACGGATCGACTTTTTGCGACATGTCGCCGGGCAGGAAACCCAGACGTTCGCCCGCCTCCACGGCGGGACGGACCAGGACGATGCGACGGATCAGTTCGTTATCGAGCGCCTCGACCGCGGCGGCCACCGCGAGGTAGGTCTTTCCGGTGCCCGCGGGACCGATGCCGAATGCAAGGTCGTACTTGCGAATATTCCTGAGGTAATCGGTCTGGTTGACCCCGCGCGGCCTGACCAGCTTGCGCCGCGTCTGGATGGCGAGGTCGTCGCGTGCCGTCTTCGATTCCGCCTCGAACTCCGGGTTGCCCCGGTTCATGACGGACTCCTGCAGATGGATGTGAACCCGCTCCGGGTCGAGGGCCTCGTGGCCCGCGAGTTCGAACAGCGATTGCAGTACGTCGCCGCCGGCCTCGGCGGCGCCGGGCCTGCCCGTAACGCGAAAGTGGTTGCCGCGACTCGCGATCTCGACGTTCAGGCGGCGTTCGATTTGCCGCAGGTGCTCGTCAAACTGGCCGCAGAGATTGGCGAGACGCTCATTGTCGGCGGGTTCGAGGACGACGTCGCGGGAGATCTGTGAAGCGTTCAAGATGGAATTAGATTACGCCGCGACCTGCTTGTCTGCAAGGCGACCGCGCAGCGAATTGGGCAGCGCCTCGGTTATCACGACGTCCACGAAACGGCCGATCAGCGACGGTGCGCCGTCGAAGTTCACCCAACGCATGTTTTCGCTGCGCCCGCAAACCTGGCGGTCGCTCTTTTTCGAGAGCTTCTCGACGAGCACGCGCTGCGTCGTGCCGACCATCGCGCGACTGATGGCCATGGCCTGCTGATTGATGCGCGCCTGCAGCAGCTGCAGGCGGTTCTTCTTGACGCTCATCGGCAATTCGTCGTCGAGCGCGGCCGCCGGCGTGCCGGGGCGTGCGCTGTAGATGAACGAGAACGACTGATCGAAGCCGACCTCGGCGACGAGGTTCATCAGCGCCTCGAAATCGGCGTCGCTCTCGCCCGGGAAGCCGACGATGAAATCGGACGACAGCGAAATGCCGGGACGCACTTCGCGCAGCTTGCGTATCTTGCTCTTGTACTCGAGCACCGTGTGGCCGCGCTTCATCGCCGCGAGCACCCGGTCCGAACCGTGTTGCACCGGCAGATGCAGGTAGTTGGCGAGCTCCGGCACCTCGGCAAAGGCCTGCACGAGGCTGTCCGTGAATTCCACGGGATGCGACGTCGTGAAGCGGATGCGATCGACGCCGTCGACCGCGGCGACGTAATAGATCAGTGTCGCGAGATCGGCGATGCCGCCGTCGTGCATCGTGCCGCGATAGGCATTGACGTTCTGACCGAGCAGGTTGATCTCGCGGACGCCCTGCGCCGCGAGTCCTGCGACTTCGGCGACGACGTCGTC
>JBFISV010000086.1:0-8558 GCA_041608415.1 Woeseiaceae bacterium | reverse complement strand
GGCTACCTGTCGGAGCGGGGATTGATTCCCATGCCGGATGAGGAGCGGCGCAAGGTCGCCGCCGATGTCCGCGATCTGAATTCCCTGTCAGTTGCGCGGCAGTAAGCATTGACCGCCGTACTCGCCGCGGCGGCTCGTCTCGTGCCGCTGCGTTGCGGACTTTGACGAGCATTCAGAATGCAGAACACGACCATCATACTGCTGCTGACGGCACTGGCTGTTGCGGCGTTCTACCTCGGCCGCAGCCGTTCATTGTCGTTGGCCGGTGGCCCGCGCGGCACGGCGTCCCTGCATTCGCTGCCCGCTTATTACGGCTATTTCACGGCGCTGTGGTGTCTGCTGCCGGCGCTCGCGATCATGCTCGTCTGGGTCCTTGTCGAGGGACGGGTAATCGTCGCACTCGTGATACGAGCTCTGCCCGAAGCGCAGCAGGCTTTGTCGCCCGGCGAGCTGGACCTGCTCATCAACAACATTCAGAACCATGCGACCGGGGACGCGATCAGCGTCGACGTGAACGACGCTTTGCGCGAGGCGGCGGCGGGATTCATGGAATATACGTCGAAATCCCGACAGCTGCTGGCGACCGTGGTTCTCGGATTCGCGGGGCTCGGCGGCGCCCTCGCGTGGCGCCGCATCCGGCCGGATCTCAGGGCGCGTAACCGGGTGGAGCAGATCACGCTGTACGTCTTGATCGTGGCGTCGAGCATCGCGATTTTCACGACGGTCGGAATCGTGCTGTCCGTCCTCTTCGAAGCGCTTCGGTTTTTCCAGAAGGTGCCGGTAACGGAGTTTCTGTTCGGCACGACCTGGAGCCCGCAAACGGCGATACGCGCGGACCAGGTCGGTTCGTCGGGCAGCTTCGGCGCGGTGCCGCTGTTCACGGGTACCCTGCTGATCACGGCAATCGCGATGATCGTGGCCGTGCCCGTCGGTCTCATGACGGCGATATACCTGGCCGAGTATTCGTCGGCCCGGGTTCGCGCGCTGGCCAAACCGCTGCTCGAGATGCTCGCCGGTATCCCGACCGTCGTTTACGGATTCTTCGCGGCGCTGACCGTCGCGCCATGGGTCCGGCGCGCGGGTGAGGGCGTCGGGCTCGAAGTAGCCTCGGAAAGCGCTCTCGCTGCAGGCCTCGTGATGGGCATCATGATCATTCCGCTCGTCTCATCGCTGGCCGACGATGCCATCCACGCGGTGCCTGCCGCGATGCGTGACGGCGCGCTGGGCCTCGGCTCGACCCGATCGGAAGCCATGAAGCGCGTCATCCTGCCCGCCGCGTTGCCCGGCATCGTCGGCGGAATACTGCTGGCGGTGTCGCGTGCGATCGGCGAGACGATGATCGTGGTGATGGCGGCCGGACTTGCCGCGAACCTGACCGCTAATCCATTCGCTGCGGTTACGACCGTCACGGTCCAGATCGTCACACTGCTCGTCGGCGACCAGGAATTCGACAGCGCCAAAACACTCGCCGCATTTGCCCTCGGTCTGTTTTTATTCGTCATTACGCTGTGTTTGAACGTGATCGGGCTCAGCTTCGTGCGCAGATACCGCGAGCAATACGAGTAGGGCGCCGTGGAAAACGTAAGAACAACGCGGCAGAAAGTCGAAACGGGATTGCGCAAGCGCTACCGCAGGGAGCGCGTGTTTCGTATCAGCGGTATGTTCGCCACGGCGGTTGGCGTCGTATTTCTGGGTGTATTCTTCACCACCCTGATCGGCCAGGGGGCATCGGCATTCTCGCAAACGCACGTACGGCTCGAGGTGAGTTTTTCCCCGGAGGAACTTGCGCCGGAGGGCGACCTCGATCTCGCGTATGGCGACTTCGACGGCGTCGTGCGCAACGCGCTCAGAAAGACGTTTCCCGAGGTCACGACACGCAAGGAGCGGCGCGAGCTCAATCGCCTCGTCAGCGTCGGGGCCGGGTACCAGCTTCGCGATCTCATCGCAGAGAATCCGGATCTGCTCGGCACGACGCAGACGATCTGGGTGCCGGCCTCGGCGAACGTCGACATGTTCTTCAAGGGAAAAATCGACGCGGATACGGACGAGGCGAGGCGCCCCGTCTCGGATCGCCAGATCGTATGGCTGCAGGAACTCGAATCCGAGGGCGCGCTGCAGAGGCGTTTCAACACGGCGCTGTTTTCGAACGGGGATTCGCGCGAGCCCGAACTCGCGGGCATCAAGGGCGCACTCATGGGTTCCTTTTACATGCTGCTCGTCACGCTCGCGCTGGCTTTTCCCATCGGCGTGGCCGCGGCGATCTATCTGGAGGAATTCGCGCCAAAAAACCGCTGGGCCGATCTCATCGAGGTCAACATCAATAACCTCGCCGCCGTGCCATCGATTGTGTTCGGTTTGTTGGGCCTCGCGGTATTCATCAACTGGATGGCTCTACCCAGGTCTGCGCCACTGGTAGGCGGTCTCGTATTGTCGCTGTTGACCTTGCCCGTAATCATCATCGCCTCGCGCGCCGCCATCCAGGCGGTCCCGCCGTCGATCCGGGAAGCGGCGCTGGGTCTCGGCGCGTCGAGAATGCAGGTCGTGTTCCATCACATCATGCCGCTCGCGTTGCCAGGCATGTTGACCGGGGCGATCATCGGCATGAGCCGGGCGCTCGGGGAGTCGGCGCCATTGCTCATGATCGGCATGGTGGCGTTCATCGTCGACGTGCCGTCCGGATTCACGGATCCGGCCACGGCCTTGCCCGTGCAGATTTATCTGTGGGCCGACAGCCCGGAAAGAGCGTTCGCCGAGCGGACATCCGCCGCGATTATCGTCCTGCTGGGATTCCTGCTGTTGATGAATCTCTCGGCCGTAATCATTCGCAAACGCATGGAGCGCAAGTGGTAGGCCTCGCGTTTGAGGTCGGGAGCAGGCTGTATGACAATGGCCCGGATGAAAGAGTCTGAAGTGACCAGCGATCGAACTTTACCGCCGCATGGCCCCGCCGGTCGCGCGGCGGTGATCGACGAGCGGACGGCAAATGCCGCGGCCGTTCCGCAGACCCGGGCGTACGAAATCGATGGAACCGTGGGCAATGTGCGTTGCGACAACCCGTTCATCGTTAGCGAGGACGTCAATGTCTATTACGGCGACAATCATGCGATCAAAAACGTCACGCTCGAAATTGCGAAAGCCGAGGTCATCGCGCTGATCGGGCCGTCCGGTTGCGGCAAATCGACGTATCTTCGCTGCCTCAACCGGATGAATGACACCATCGAATCGGCGCGTGTAACCGGCAGGATCACGCTGGACGGGCAGGACATCTACAGCAAGGCGCTCGACCCCGTGGCGTTGCGCGCGCGCGTCGGCATGGTCTTCCAGAAACCAAATCCGTTTCCCAAGAGCATTTACGACAACGTCGCTTATGGCCCTCGCATTCACGGTCTTGCCGCCGACAGGGCCGAACTCGACAGCATCGTGCACACGAGTCTCGAACGGGCGGGTCTGCTCAAGGAGGTCAAGGACAGGCTGGACGAACCGGGAACCGGGCTGTCCGGCGGGCAGCAACAGCGCCTGTGCATCGCACGCACGATCGCCGTGAATCCCGAGGTGATCCTCATGGACGAGCCCTGCTCGGCACTGGATCCCATTGCCACGGCGCGCATCGAAGACCTGATCGATGAATTGGCCAACGAATACGCGATCGTCATCGTGACTCATTCGATGCAGCAGGCGGCCCGCGTATCGACGAGAGTCGCCTATTTTCACCTCGGCTTGCTCGTCGAGGTCGATGACACCGACAAGGTTTTCACCGTCCCGCAGCACAAACTGACGGAAGACTACATCACCGGGCGTATCGGCTGACTGGCTGGTCCCGGTCAGCCGCCGGGATCTCGACCCGTACTCAGGCCTTCTTTTCGAGGAATTGCGTGAACTGCTGTTCGGAGAATCCGACGGCGATGTAATTTCTGGCCTCGATGACGGGCCGCTTGATCAGCGTCGGCTGGTCCAGCATCATTGCGAGCGCTTTGTCCTCGGTAACGTGGCTCTGGTCGGCTTCCGGCACCTTGCGCCATGTCGCGCTGCGCTTGTTCAGAAGCTTCTCCCAGCCGATGCGTTTCGCCCAGCGCTTGAGCGTCCTCATGTCGAGGCCGTCGTCGCGGATGTCGTGAAAACGGTATTCGATGTTCTTGCGATCGAAGAACTTACGTGCACGCCGGCACGTATCGCAGCTTTTGATACCGTAAACCACCAACGCCCTCATTCCGGCTTACTCCGCATTTCTCAGCAATTCGTTCAGCCCCGTCTTCGACCGGGTCCTCGCATCGACGCGCTTGACGATGACCGCGCAATACAGCGAGTAAGCACCGTCGCGCGACGGCAAATTACCCGCGACTACCACGGACCCGGCCGGCACTCGCCCGTAAATGATTTCATCGGCCTCGCGATCATAGATCCTGGTGCTTTGACCGATGAAGACTCCCATCGAAATTACCGAGCCTTTCTCGACGACCACGCCCTCGACGATCTCCGAGCGAGCGCCGATGAAGCAGTCGTCTTCGATGATCGTGGGGCCGGCCTGCACCGGTTCCAGCACGCCGCCTATGCCGACGCCTCCCGACAGGTGGACATTCTTACCGATTTGCGCGCAGCTGCCAACGGTCGTCCAGGTGTCGACCATCGTGCCGCTGTCGACGTACGCGCCGATGTTGACGAAACTGGGCATGAGTACGACATCCTTCGCGACAAACGCGCCCCTGCGCACGATCGCGTCGGGCACGACCCTCACACCATCGGCAGCGAATGCATCGGCCGAGTAATCGGCATATTTCATCGCCACCTTGTCGTAAAAACGGCTGTGGCCGCCCTCGATGAGGCGATTCCGGCCAAGCCGGAAACTGAGCAATACGGCCTTCTTGAGCCACTGGTTGACCTGCCAGTCACCGGCCGCCGGCTCGGCGACACGGGCGGCACCGGAATCGAGCTGCGCAATCGCATCGGCGACGGCTGATTGCAGTGCTCCGGCGTCGACGGTATCCACGCCGGCGTCGTAGGCTCGTTCGATCAGTTGCTGCTGTTCCGTCATGGTTTGCCCCGCTCAGGCGGTCCTCGCGAGGTCCTCGTCGAGTTCCCGCACGAGGCTGGCGCGCAGCCGCTCCTGCGCTTCCCTGCCGAGAGGAATCCCGGACTCGTCCGTTATGTAGAACACGTCTTCGGCCCGCTCACCAATTGTCATGATCTTGGCGGTCTGAATATCGACGCCCTCGGCGATGAACGTCTGGCCGACCTTGCTCAACAATCCGGGCCGATCCGCGGCAACCAATTCCATGACGGTGCGCCCCTTTGACGGCTCTTTGAAAAAGCTGACCGAGGTTTTGGTCGTGAACATCCTCGCCTGGCGCGGTACGGTGCGAGTAACCCTTGTAACCGTGTCGTCGCTGGCCGTCAAGACTCGCGTCAGCGCGGCGCGAATCTTTTTCACGCGCGACTCGTCGATGTCGATCCGCTTATCCAGTTCCATGCATATAAAGGTATCCAGACTGAATTTATTGTTCAGCGGCACGATGCGGGCATCGAGAATCGTCATTCCAAGTTCGTCGACAACCGCGGTCGCGTGCGCGAAGGTGTGGTGCGAGCGTGGCGTGTACAGGACGGCCTCGACGCCGTCGCCGCCGCGCTGTCGTCGCACGGCGACGAGGCCGTCGGGCGCCTTGTCTCCGGAGTCGGCAAGCCATTCCGTGTGCCAGATGATTTCATGGCTCTTGTGTCGGATGAAATAATCGTCGTCGAACAGGCGCCACACGGCATCGATCCGGTCGTCGCCGACTCCGGCCCCGCGCAGCGAGGCTCGGGCCACCTCCTGCTTTTCGAGGATGAGTTGCTCGCGATCGATGGGATTTTCGAGTCCGCGCCGCAGGGCGCGCGCCGTGAGCTCGTAGAGGTCGTGAAACAGCGTCGCTTTCCACGAATTCCAGAGTTTCGGATTCGTAGCGCGAACGTCTGCGACAGTCAGCAGGTAAAGGTAATCGAGATGCAGCTCATCGCCTGTAAATGCCGCGAATTCGTTGATGACGTCGGGGTCGCCGATATCTTTCTTTTGCGCCGTGGTGGAGAGCGCGAGGTGGTGCCTGACGAGCCAGGCAACCGTACGCGCATCGTACTTGCCCATGCCGTGCTCGAGGCAGAAGGCTTCGGCATCGACGGCGCCGAGCTCCGAATGATCGCCGCCGCGGCCCTTGGCTATGTCATGGAACAGCCCGGCCAGGTAGACAATTTCGGGTTTTTCGAGTTGCTGCATGATGCGACTGCAATGCGGATACTCAGTGTCGAATCGGGCGAGGGCAAAGCGCCGCAGATTGCTGACGACGAACAGCGTGTGCTCGTCCACGGTGAAGGCGTGAAACAGGTCATACTGCATGCGGCCGACGATGCGCCCGAATGCCGGCATGTAAAGGCCGAGCACGCCGTAAAGGTTCATGCGCCGCAGTTCGTGCGTGACGCCCTCCGGCGCCCGCAGTATCGACAGGAAGAGGCGATGGTTGCGGGGATTCTGCCGGAATTCATCGTCGATAAGAGACAGGCTGCGCTTGATGAGCCTGACCGTGTAGGCGCTCACGCCGCGCAGCTGCGGATTCTGCTGCAACAGCAGGAACACTTCGAGTAACGCTGACGGATTGTCGGCAAAGATGCGATCGTCGACGGTCTGCAGGTATCCGTTTTTCACCTGGAAACGCTCGTTCAGCGGCTCGGGCGATGCAGCGGGGTCCATCAATATCGCCTCTTCGAACAACTGCAGCAGCATTTCATTGAGTCGCGATAATTCCATTACCGTTCTGTAGTAGCGCTGCATGAGTTGTTCAACGGCCAGCGTATACGTCGCGTCCTCGTAACCGAGCATTTCTGCAAGCTTGATCTGGTAATCGAAAAGTATTCGATCTTCGCGCCTGCCCGTCAGGATGTGCAGCGCGAAGCGGACTTTCCAGAGGAAAGCCTGGCCGTCGGCGAGTCGCGACAGCTGTCCCGGCGTGAGAAAATCGTGGTCGACGAGTTCGGCCAGCGTCGCGCAGCCGAAATGCCGTTTTGCGACCCAGCCGATCATCTGGATGTCGCGCAGGCCGCCGGGACTTCCCTTGACGTTGGGTTCGAGCTTATAGGCGGTGTCGTCGTATCGGTGGTGTCGCGCAATCTGCTCCTTGCGCTTTTCCTCGAAAAACCTGTCGGAAGGCCAGATGCGTCGCGGCGCGACCCTGTCGACCATGTCCGCCAGCAGCCGCTCAGGCCCGTCGATGAGACGTGCCTCCATGAGCGTCGTCGCAATCGTCACGTCATTGCGCGCTTCCTCGAAGCACTGCTCTGCCGTGCGCACGCTGTGGCCGATTTCGAGGCCGACGTCCCAGAGTGCCGTGACGAACTCGGCGATCGCCGCGAAATCGCGCTTCGAAAAATGCTTCGGCAGCAACAGCATGATGTCGACGTCGGAGTAGGGATGGAGTTCGCCGCGCCCGTAACCGCCGACCGCGACAAGTGCCACGGAATCGGTAAGCGACTCGGCATACTCGCGCCAGAGACGGCGCAGCAGCTCGTCAACGACACGCGCACGCTCGTGCACCAAATCCACCACCGAATCGCCGGCGAGAAAGCGCCGTTTGAGTTCGGCGTCTCGAGCCGCCAGCTCGACGCGCGTGTCAGCGTGCTGTTGCACTGAGGGTCAGGACCTCGTAGCCGGTTTCCGTAATCAGCACAGTGTGCTCCCACTGTGCCGAGAGGCTATGGTCTTTGGTCACGACGGTCCATCCGTCGTTGAGAAGTTTCACATGCCGTTTCCCGGCGTTCACCATCGGCTCCACGGTGAGCGTCATGCCCGCTTTGAGTTCCATGCCGGTGCCGCGATGCCCATAGTGCAGGACCTGAGGGTCCTCGTGAAACACTCGACCGATCCCGTGACCGCAGTATTCGCGCACGACCGAGAAGCGGTTTTTCTCGACAAAGGCCTGGATTGCTGCGCCGACGTCGCCGAGGTGTTTTCCCGGCGCCAGCTCGGCAATGCCGAGCCACATGCCCTCGAATGCGACCTCGGCCAGGCGTTCGGCCCGAATGCCCGGCTTGCCGACGAAAAACATGCGACTCGTGTCGCCATGGTAGCCGTCCTTGATGACCGTGACGTCGATATTGAGGGCATCGCCGGATTTCAGTTTCTTGGCGCCCGGGATGCCGTGACAGACGACGTGATTGACCGAGGTACAGATCGATTTCGGAAAACCGCGGTAGTTCAGCGGCGCCGGCACCGCGGCCTGGACCTCGGTGATGTAATCATGGCAAATGCGGTCGAGTTCCTCGGTCGTGATGCCGGGTTTTACATAATCCTCAATCATATCAAGGACATCGGCGGCCAGTCGGCCTGCGACCCGCATCTTTTCCTGTTCGTCCGCCGTTTTGATCGTTACGCTCATAGCTCACCCGGGGCTCGCCTCTACGCAGGCGCAATTTGCGGCGACTTCGGCGCGAAAAAAGATGCGTTTGTCCCCGTAAGACAACGCGTTGTTGGTCGCGGCCGGCTATGGTATAAAGCGCGCGCCCAAGAGGCAATTAATCCACACGCCTGTCGTCACATCCCG
>JBFISV010000085.1:0-8675 GCA_041608415.1 Woeseiaceae bacterium | reverse complement strand
GAACGCGCCGCACCACAGGCCAAATGAACGCAACGTGTGCGATGAGAATTAATCAGAGTCTCCCAAGCACCCACCGCGCCGAAACGGGACCCCGCTGTCCCGCGGCGCGAGGGGCGCGCTGCCGCTCAGGTCGAGTCGGGCAGCAGTCCCTTGCGTGCCGCGAAGCGTACGATGTCCGCGGTGTTGTGCAGGTCCAGTTTGTTCATCATGTTGGTGCGATGGTTATCGGCCGTTTTCAGCGCGATTTTCATGACCCTCGCAATTTCCTTGTTTGTTTTTCCTTCCACGACCAGGTGAAAAACCTCGCGCTCGCGGTCCGTGAGGCTGCCGTACGGGTCGGCGGCGACACGTGCCGGGCGCTGGTACTGCTCAGCGAGGATCTTCGTTGCCTGCGGACCGAAGTAAACGCCGCCATCGACGAGGGTGGCGATCGCCTCGGTCAGTTCCGTGGACGCACTGTCTTTGACGAGATAGCCCGAAGCGCCGGCCTTGATGATCGGCACGATGTATTCCTCGTCCTCGTGCACGGTCAGGACGAGGATGCGCACCTCCGGCAACGCCGCGTGGATGCGACGCACGGCCTCGAGGCCACTTAAGCGAGGCATGGTCAAATCCATCACGACGATTTCCGGCTCGAGCCGCATCGTCTCCTTGACGGCCTGCATCCCGTCGGCGGCCTGTGCGACGACCTCGCAATTCGGAGCGTCTTCCAGGATGCGCACAATGCCCTCACGCACGAGCTGGTGGTCATCGGCAACCAGGATCCGAACCTGCCGGGTCATGACGTCGCCTGCGGAAGTTCGAGCAGGATCGAAGTGCCCTCGCCGGGCGCCGAATCGATAAGCAAACGCCCGCCGAACAACTCCGCCCTGTCACGCATGCCGCGCGCCCCGAAGCCCTGATCACTGGCCGCAAGCACGGTCGCAGCGTCGAATCCGCGACCGTTGTCCGTAATCGATACCTGCAGCACCTGCGCTGCATCCTGAACGGCGATGCGCACCCGGCTTGCCTCGGCATGCTTGACGATATTGGTCAGGGCCTCCTGCACGATCCGAAACACCAGCGTCTCGGACTCCTTGTCGAGTTCGACCTCGTCGTCCGGCCAGGTCAACGTGAGGTCTAGCCCCGAAGCCTCGCCGGTCGTGCGGATCAGCCAGCGCAGCGCGGCGGCGAGGCCCAGGTCGTCGAGCACCGAAGGCCGCAGTGCGCGCGACATGCGACGGACCTCGGCCAGCGCCGTTGTTGCGAGCTCCAGGGATCCGCCGCCGTCGTCCGAGCCAGCGTCGCCGCCCGAGTGCCGAATGTGGTTGATCAGCGCGGTAAGAATCTGGCCGATTCCGTCGTGCAGCTCGAGCGCGATGCTGCGTCGCTCCTCTTCCTGGACCTGCCAGACGGCCTTGGCGAGATGTCGAAAACGATATTCGCCCTCGGCGAGTTGCCGCAACAGCTTCTCGTTTTCGGCGGAAATGATCTGCACCCGCTCGATGATGTCGCCGAGCGCAGGCTGGTCATCGGTCGACCGGGCTTTCGCATCTGTCTTCATTGTCCCGTCCGTTCGAGAATGCGTCGCACCGACGGCAGTCTCGCAAATGCACTCTGCTGCTCTTCATCCTGCGCCGCCATTGCGCGCTCGACTGCATCGGCCGCCTCGTGCCAGGCATCGGCCGCTGCCTGTTCGCGCCCGAGCGCCGCGAGCGTGTCGGCCAGCAGCAGATACAGGAGATAATCGCCGTGAAAGCCGGCCGCCGCAAGCTCCGAGCGCCGCGTATCGTTCAGGATTTGCTCTGCTTCCGAGAATCGTTCGGCCTCGTGCAACGCGCGCGCGAGCGCGACGGCCGACTCGAATTCGAGCTGACCATGTCCCAGGCGGTCGCTCGCGCTCGCGATCGATTCGAGTTCCGCGATGCGCGCTGTCGTATCGCGGCTGTCGGCATTCGCGAGGCGGGCGAGCAAAATCGCGACCTGCTCGCCGGTTTTTTCGGCATTTGCGAGCGCCGCCGCGAAACGCTCGGCGGCCAGTTCGGCGTTGCCCTCTGCCTCGAGCAAGGCCCCCTCCGTACGCAACAGCAGCGCCCGGCCCGCCGCATTGTCGTCCTCGGCGAGCGGCTCCCGGGCACGATCGATAGCCGCCGCCGCCGCCGCAAACATGCCGGTATCCAGCGCGAGCTCGGCATTGTGCAGCGAAAACTCTGCGAGTCCGCGTGCATCCCCGAGCGCGTCGAGCTTCGCAATCGCGCTCTCGAAGGACGCTTTCGCGGCCGAATACTGCCCCTGCAGGCGGCGCGCATTGCCGATATAGCCTTCGGTAGCGGCCTCCGTGTGCTCATCGCCGAGTTCGCGACTGAGGTTGAGCGATTCGAGCAGTGACTTCAATGCATCGTCGTAGCGACCGCGCGCCGTGTTCAGGATCCCCTTGATCTGGCTGGCAAGCATAATGCCCTCGCGATTGCCCGTCTCGCGGTACGTGTCCAGCGAGCGATCGTTGAACAGCCCGGCATTGTCGTACTGGCCCAGCAGGTAATAGGTGTAGCCGATATTGTTGTAACTCTCGGCGAGTGCGCGAAGGTCGCCGAGGGCGTCGCGCAGCCGCAGTGCTTCACGATAATGGTCGAGCGCCGCCTCGAAGCGGCCGCGCTGCTCTTCGAGAAAGCCGAGCTCGTTCTCGAGGTTGGCAACCGTCCAGCGATCGCCGATGGTATTGAGCTCGTCGCGCGCCGCGACGAGTTCCTCCCGGGCCTCGTCGTAGCGGCCGTTGCGCAGATTGATGCGGGCCAGGTTCGCGAGCACGGCGGCCACACCGCGTTCGTCACCGATACGCCGGCGCAAGTCCAGCGCCTGGCGATAATAGTCGCTGGCAAGCTCTTCATCGCCGAGTTCCGAGTGCGCGATGCCGAGGGCGTTGAGCACGTCGGCCCTGCCCTGGTCGTTTTCGAGGCGGTTCTGGATGACCAGCGCCTTCACGAGGTAATCATCGACGGCGCGGCGCGCATTGCCGCGCAAAATCGAAAACTTGCCGAGCAGGTACCAGGCCTGGGGATGATCGGGACTGGAACTGACGACACTCTGCAGGGCGATCTCGGCATCCTGCAGGCGGCCCGCATCGCCGTAAACTTCGGCAAGCATGAATCGGACTTCGTTGTCCTCGGGAGAATCCGCGACCAGGGTCTCGAGGATTTCGGCCGCGTCGTCGAGATCGCCGACGAGGGCAGCCTTGCGAGCGCGCACCAGCAGCGCAGTGCGACCGCCGCGGCCACCGAGCGCGTCGACCGCTGACTCTGCCGCCGACAACGCGTCACGATCCCGGCCGAGCATCGACAGCGCCTGCGCGAGCCGGTCCCAGGCGAGCGCAAAGTTCGGCGCATCGCGAACCGCCGCCCGCAACGGTTCGACGGCGTCGACGGCGTTGCCCTGCGAGAGCCGATCGACGCCCGTCGCAAACGCGTTCAGCGCCTGCGGATCGACGGACGCGGTCAGCGACGCATCGGGCTCGGCCGACGCATCGAGATTCGACAGCAGCTCGGCGGACAGCGGGCCGATTGCCGCGAAGATCCCGGCCGCGTCTTTGACGTCGAAGCTTGCGCGGTAAATCGCCTCGCCCGAGGCGGCATCCCGCAACCGCACCTCGATGTGGTAGGTGTCGTTGATCTGCTGCAGCTGTCCCATCACGAGCACGTCGGCATCGAGCAAATCGCCGAGCAGTGCCTGGTCCGACTGCGGCAGGTTGTCGGCGCTGAGCTTGAGATCTCGCAGCGTGTCGCTGACTCGCTGGCTCGAGACAATCTGTACCGCGGCGCTGGCCGACATCTGCTCACTCAACAGTTCCGCCAGGCCGAATGAAATACTCGCGAGATTGCCGTCGCTGACCGCGACCTCGAACGGCAGCACCGCGATTGGCCTGCCGGCCGTGCCGGCCACTTCGGGCGCAGGTCCATCGACGCCGCGTTGCGGCCAGACGGACCAGATCACGAACACGGCAATGACGGCGAGTGCAATGACGGCCGCGTTTCGCGCCGGCTTCTTCCAGTAGAGCGTCGCCGTGCCTGTGCGCAGGTCGGCCGCGAGATCTGCCGCGCTCTGGTAGCGGTCATCCGGATCGACGGCCAGGCAGCGCTTGATGATGGGCCGCAGATTTGCCGGGATCGCGTCATTGCCGGCGGTCAGGTCGCCCGGATTCGCCAGCGTGCGCTGCGCCAGCACTTCCTCCTCGGTCTCGCCCGTAAACGGCCGCTTGCCGGACAGCATCTCGTACAGCAGCAGGCCCAGCGCATAGATGTCCGCCCGACCATCGATTTTCGCGCCGCGCGCCTGCTCGGGCGACAGGTAATCCAGCGTACCGACGACTTCCCCGGCGCGCGTCAGGCCGTCGGCGTGGATCGAGCGGGCGATGCCGAAGTCCGTCAGGTAGGCGCGGTCCTCGCCGATCAATACGTTCGCGGGCTTGACGTCCCGGTGCACGATTTCGGCCCGATGCGCTTCCGCCAGCGCGTCGGCGAGATCGGCGGCGATCGTCGTCGCGCGCGCTGCATCGAGCGCACCCTCGAGGTCGAGCACGTGCTTGAGTGACTCGCCGCCGACGAAATCCATCGTGATGTAGTAGAGATCGCCGGACTGGCCGATGTCGTGAATGCGCACGACGTTGCGATGCGAAATCTGCCGCGCCAGGACGAGCTCGCTGCGGAATCGTTCGAGCCGCATTTCGTTTGCGGCACCGCCGGCGCGCAGGACTTTCAGCGCTACGTCGAGGTCCAGCTGTTCGTCGTGGGCCAGGTACACCATGCCCATGCCGCCCACCCCGAGCAGGCGGACGATGCGATAGCGCTCCGATAAGACCGTGCCATCCGCGAGTATGCGGCCGGCGCCGAGCGAGGTCTTGGTGGCATCGGGGATCAACTATCGGCGCCGGCGACCGCTTCGCCGGGCTCGTGACCGGGGCGCTCCAGACGCGGCAGCAGGCTTTGCACCTTCCTGACCAGCGCCTCGTCCGGCGGGGTATCGCGATTGAGTTCGGCGGGTAGCATTGCGCTCAAGTCTACAATGTTTTCCCGCAGGCGCGACACGCTGATTACGAGGGCGGCGTGGTCCGCAAGTGCCTGTAATAGCTCGATATCGAGTTCGGTGAATAATTTTCCGGGTCTGCGGCTGTCGACGTAAATCACGCCGAGCACGCTGTCGCCGACACGCAGCGGCACGCATGCCAGCGCCGAAATGGCGCCGCTGGCGATGCTCGGCTGCGGGCCGAGCTGGGCGTCGTGGCTGACATCACTACACACGACCGGTCGGTTCTCCTCGAATGTCCTGTTGACAACGCTTTGGCTGCCCGTGAAGTCGTCGTGTCCCGGCGGGCGAACGACGTCGGGTTTGAATTCGCCCGAAGCTTGTCGCAGCATGATGAAGCCGCGCTCGGTGCCGGAGGTCGTGACGAAGGATTCGAGCACGCGCGCAAGCAACTCGTCCGGATTCATCGATGGAGTCAGGACCCGGCTGAGCTGCACGGAGCTTTGCCACTGTTCGCCAATGCGCCGTTCGTCCGCATCGAGCGCCGCCTGGCTGACTGAATCGAAACAAGCAAGCACGCTGCCGAACTCGATCCACTCTTCGCCGTTCAGCAAATGATGACTGATCGGGCGGCCCGCAATCAGCGTGCCGTTCTTGCTGGCAAGATCGGAAAGCCGCCAGGTGCCGTCGGCGAACCTGAGCTTCGCATGCCGCCGCGAAAGGGTGCTGTCGATGATCGACATACAGCAGGCGTCGTCGCGGCCGATGAGGTAGCGCTCAGCCTCGTTCAGGAGGAACTGGCGGGCGGGCCGGTCCGTTACATAGAACGTCAGGCGCGCGGGCATCGGCGGAGCACCGCCGTTTAGAGATTATTGATAGCGAGCGTCAGGCTGAAACGCAGTGTGCCGGCCTCGGCGCGCAACTTGCCGGCGACGTTCTCGAGGTCGTGCGAGGCGCCCCAGACGTTCGGCATCGAGCCGCTGTTGTTCTCGACGGCGTCGGCGAACGCTTCGACATAAGTTACCGCCGCAATCAGATTGGTCGATGCGTACTCGCTTTCCGCGGCGCCGAGCAATCCGGAGAGTTCGTCGTAGATAGCGGCATCCATCTCGCTCGCGTAGCCGTCGAGCATCGAGCGCAGACGCGTGAGTTTGTCGCCCGCCGCGGCCAGCGGCGTGCGGGCGTCGATCGCAATGATGAATTCGGAAAAATTACCCTTGGTGCCGCCGCTGCGATAGCTGCCCGAACCGTGCATGACGGTGATGTCCGAAAACGCGCCGCCGAGCGGTGCCGAAAACAGGCGCAGCGGCGAATTCGCGACGAACTCGAGGTCGTGGGTATACAGCTCGATGCTGACCGTACCGCTGAAGCTCAATCCCAGGTTAGGGTCAGGTTCGATTTGCACGAGCATCGGAAACGCGGCGGGAATCCCGGCCACGTCGGGTCCGAGCCTGGCGAGGAGATTCGCATCGAGCGGATTGACCGCGGCCGCGCTGACGTTGAGGCTGGCCGGCGTCAGCCCGACGACATTCTCGAACGTGACGGTGAGTTCCGCGGAATAGCCGCCCGGTACCTGCAGATCGGCGCTCAGCGTATTGCCTTCGACGGATACGTTCAGCGGCTGGGTGGCGAACGCGTGCTGGGGTGACCAGGACGCGACATGAGGCTGCGCGGCGAACGCCTGCTGTGGCGCGAAGGGCGCCAGCAAGACTGCGATTGCCGCAGAAAAATATAACTGTCGGAACATGGCTGATTCTCTCGCGTGCGGCGGCCTGCGTAGCGGCCGGGCCACACGTTCCTCCCAAATCGTCGGCAAATGCTAGCACAGAAAAATCGGCTTGCAATTGCAACAAAGTCGCAAAAATGACTGGAAGCCCCGCGATTATTGGGCTCCCGCGATTTTCTGGGGGGTATACCCCAGTCGGACTGGGGTGATTCGCCGATTTTGCGTGCCCTGGCTTTCACGCAGACTGCACGCCATCAACACACCTATCGGGGACGGGACAAGCAATGAAGAACCGGAACGCGGGGAAGATTCTAATCACTGGCGCCGTTGCGGCGGCAACGGCCGCGGTCAGCGCCGCCTTTCTGGCAATGCCGACGGAATCAGGGCAACGGCCGACGGCGCAGGCGCGAACCTGGACGCCGAGCCTGCCGGCGGCGTCAACGCTCGCTTTCGACAGCGAGGCAAGCCGCCTCGTGGTCGCAGCGCAATCCGCGCAGACGGACTCGACGCCCCCGGGCAGCACGCCCGGATTTGCCCTCGAAGTCGAGGCCGACGGCAAGATTATGGTAAGCGCCGATCGCGCCACCGGCGGTACCAGCATGGTTCGCGTCGATCGCGGCGGCGACTTGTACCCGCAGGGCAAGAGCCTGCCGCCCGCGGACAAGGTCAACGCTTTTCTCGCGCGTCACGGCGCCGTATTCGGCATCACCGACGCGGCCACGCAGCTGCGCATCATTGGCCTCGACAATGACCAGTACGGCAATTTGCGCGTGAGCTACCAGCAAATGCACGGCGACGTGCCGGTGTTCGGCGCGGTCATGCGCGGCCATGTGAGCCAGGACGGTCGCCTGACGGCCGTCAACGGGAAATACATCTCCGACATCGATCTGCCGCAGGCGGCGGCGATCGCACGCGCCGATGCATCGCAGACGGCAGCGGGCGTCGTCGGCGCACAGCTGCCCTCGGCGCTGAAGAACGCGGACCTCGAGATCGGCGCGACGGGACTTTACGTGTATCGCACGTTCCTGACACGCGGCACGCCGGGCGAGAACCACCTCGCCTACGAAGTGGAGGTCAGGCACGGCAACAGCGTGCGCGAATTCGTCTACGTCGACGCGGTCGATGGCAAGGTCGTCGACCAGATCAGCGGCATTCACGGTGTGAAGGATCGCCGGGTTTACGAAGGCACTTACAACCCGGACGACCCCGAGACGCCGCCCCCGGCTTGGAAAGAAGGCGACCCCCGGCCGGCCCTCGACCCGTTCCACGAGGACGAGATCGCGGGCGCCGGTGAATCCTACAACCTGTTCTTCAATCTCAGCGGCGGCACCTATCGCTCCTGGGACGGCAACGACGCGCAGATGATCACGGTCAACAACGACCCGACGATCGTCTGCCCGAACGCCAACTGGAACGGCACCTCGACCAACTACTGCACGGGCACCTCGGCCGACGACGTCGTCGCGCACGAGTGGGGCCATGCGTATACGCAGGAAACGAGCGGCCTGATCTACGCCTGGCAGTCGGGAGCGCTCAACGAATCCTATTCCGACATCTGGGGCGAGACCGTTGACCTCCTGAACAATCGCGAATTCATCGCGGGCGCCAGCGCGAACCCGACGGGCGATACCGGCCCGCGCGACTCGACGAGTGACCAGAGCTGCTCGGACTTCGACAGCCAGACGCCGAGCGGCGACACCTCGTATCGCTGGCTCATGGGCGAGGACGCCTTCCTGTTCGCCGCCCTGCCGCCCGTTGGCGACGCCGCCATCCGCGACATGTGGCACCCGACCTGTTTCGGCGACGCGGGCCACGTCAATTCCGGGAATTATCACTGTTCGAGCAGCGATGCGGGCGGCGTGCACGCGAACTCGTCGATCCCCAATCGCGCGTACGCGATCCTCGTCGACGGCGACAGCATCGAGACCTACGACGACGGCTCGCTGCAGATCGG
>JBFISV010000084.1:0-8725 GCA_041608415.1 Woeseiaceae bacterium | reverse complement strand
GCCGAGAAGGTCGAGCGCGGCGAGCGTCGTGAGCAGCTTCATCGTCGATGCGGGATTGCGAGCGACGTCGGCGTTCCATGACAGGACCGACTTGCCGGTGTCGAGTTCGACCACGTGCACGCTGAGCGTTTCCGCCGGAATGTCGCGCAGATTCAGGACGCTCCTGACGCCGGGCGGCAGCCTGTCGTCCGCGACGGCGGTCGCCGCGAGGGCCATCAGAACCGCGATCGCGCTAGGGAATCGGACCACTGTCGGCTACCGGTGTCTTGCGTCGGTCCAGTGCGCGCTGCACCGCGCGCCGGACCACGACTACGATGGTTGCGATGGTAACGATCGCGACGCCGGCAATCCACCAGCCCCCCGGGCCCGGCGCACCGCCGCCCGCGAGAATCGCGCCCATGTCGCGGGCGAGCGTGCCGACGTACACGTACAGCGCCACGACCGGCGTCATCCCGACCGCGGTGGCGGCGACGTACGTGGCCGTGCCGACGCGCGTCAGGCCATACGCATAGTTCAACATGTTGAACGGAATCACGATCGCGACCCGGGTCAGCGCGACGATCGTGAACGCCTGATCTTCGAGCGCGTCGTCGAGCGCGAGCATCCGCTCGTTGCCGGCGATGCGCTGTTCGACCCAGCGGCGTGCGAGCGTTCTGCCCGTGACCATCGCCACGGCCGCGCCCAGGGTGATGCCGACGACGCCGTATATCACGCCCGGCAGCAAGCCGAACAACAGGCCGGCGAGCATCATCGGAATCCAGCCCGGCGTCAGCGCGACCACGGCCACGACGGTCAGTCCGACGTACGTCACCGCACCCGCGAGCGGATACGCGTCGACCCACGCCGCCAGGCTCTCGAGCCAGGCTCCGACCGGCAGCGTCCGCAGCAGTACGGCGCCGGCAAGAATGGTCGCGGCGAGAACCAGGCGCGACAGCGTTTGCCGGCTGATGCGGGCGTCCGTCACGCTGTTTGCCGTTTGCGGATGCCGAGCGCGCGAATCCGGTCCGCCAGAGTCGTCGGCCGCACGTCGAGCAGCTCGGCCGCACCGCCCGGCCCCGATACGCGCCCGTTCGCGAGCTGCAGCGCCGCGACGATGTTGTCCTTCTGGAATTCGCGCATTTCCTTTTCCGTCATCACCTGCCGCGCCGATGGCTCGGGCGCCAGAGCGCTGTCGTCCTCAGTTTTCATGTCCGACATGGATTTGTCCAACCTGAGGACGTTGCCGGCTGACAATATCACCGCGCGTTCTATGACGTTCTTGAGTTCGCGCACGTTGCCCGGCCAGTCGTAACGGCGCAGATTGTCGGCGTGCGCCCGCGTCAGGGTCAGCGGCTCGCGCCCGAAATCACGACACGTCTGCTTGAGGAAATGCTGTGCCAGCTGCACGACGTCGTCGCCGCGGGCGCGCAGCGGCGGCACCTCGACCGGGAATACGCTCAAGCGATAAAACAGGTCCTCGCGAAACCGGCCCTCGACGATCAGTTCTTCGAGGTCGCGGTTCGTCGCTGCGATGACGCGCACGTCAACGGATCGCGTTACATCGTCGCCGACGCGCTCGAACTCGCTCTCCTGCAGCACGCGCAGCAGTTTGCCCTGCAGCTCGAGCGGAATCTCGCCGATCTCGTCGAGGAAAATCGTGCCGCCATCGGCGAGCTGGAAACGTCCGATCCGGTCCTTGTGCGCGCCCGTAAACGCGCCTTTGACGTGGCCGAAAAACTCGCTCTCGAACAGGTCCTTCGGAATCGACGCGCAGTTGACGCGCACGAGCGGCTTTTCGCGGCGCGGGCTCTGATTGTGAATTTCCCGCGCGACGAGCTCCTTGCCGACACCCGACTCGCCCAGTACGAGCACGCTTGCCGGCGTGTTGGCCACGGCCTCGATGCGCCGCAGCATCTGCTGCAGCGCGGGACTCGTGCCGACGATGCTGCCGAAATTGAGCGCCTCGTCGAACTCCTCGCGCAGGTAATCGCGCTCCTCCTCGAGTTCGAGGCGCAGCCGCGCATTCTCCGCAAGCGTCTTACGAAGCTCGCGCTCGACGCGGTTGCGCTCGGTGAGGTCTTTCGATGCGACGAGCATGCGGTCGACGCGCCCGTGCGCGTCGCGCCGCGATATCGACGACATGAGCAAATCGAGTACGTCCCCGCCGCGGGTCACCATTTGCCGTTCGACGTTGGTGAAGTCGCCCTCGCCGATCAGCTCCCTGATGCCCTCGCCGGCGTAGCGCTTGCGGTCGGCGGCGGCGAAAAAATCGGTAATCGGGCGCCCGACGACCTGGCGGCGCTTGTAGCCCAGCTTTTTCAACCAGTAGTCCGTCACCGTAATGATGAGTCCGTTGCCGTCCACCGTGTGCAGCATCGCGGGCGTCGATCGATACAGCGTGCGGTATTTGAGATTGACGCGAGCCTCTTCGGACACCTCGCTGAACATCGCGATCGTGCGCATGAATCTGCCAACGGGCGTGTACGAGAAAATCGCGTTCACCGTGCAGTTGATTTCCTCGCCGTTTTTCGCCACCAGGCAGATCGGCTTGTTGATGAGCTTGCCGGTGCGGCGCAGCGCGGGCCGGAACTCCTCGGCGATGCGGCGCGCGCTCGCACGGCTCGCGAACGCTTCGGGCTTGTGCCCGACCATTTCCTCGCGCGCGTAGCCCAGACGCTCGAGCAGCGCGTCGTTGACGTCGAGAAAGACGCCGTCCTCGGCGATCGAACTCGCCATGACGGGTGCGTGGCGAAACAGCCACTCGTAGTCGTCGTTGCCTGTCATCGGCGCAGTTTATACGAAATTTCGTAAGAAGCCTGACGAAATTTCGTTAATTACGGAATGTCGTAACCGTCGATCTTTCCTCAACTTATTGAAATGTATGCCAAATGCAAGTTGGCACGACACATGCATTGGGGGAAGCATCAGTGCAATCAACCGGACGCTTGGGCGCCGGGATACGAGAGGGATCTGCAATGCTGAACATGAACAAACGTCGCAAGGTACAGAATTTCATCGCGCTGGGAGCATCGTTGCTGGTGCTGTTCAGCCTGATGTTCGCCTCGTCGATGGTCGTCTCCAGCGCTCCGCTGGGGCTGTAGGCGACTTGAAATAGGAGGCCGGGACCACAAATAGACAGTGTCCCGGGCGACGACGTTGCCCGGGATTTCAAGCTGACGGCGCGCGGGCCGGGCTTCTCTCCCCCGATACGCCCTGCCCGCCGAGCGTCAGAGCCGGGCTCACGCCCGGTGGACCTTGACGGTCCAGCGGCACCCCCCTGCCGTTACCCTGGGCGCCGGAGACCGTTCCCGAGCGGAGCGGCCCGCTGGTTCGGATCTCGAATCCAGTTCTCCGGCGCCGTCTTTTAATCCGCGGCTCGCATCAACGATCCACGCGCCGCCGGTGCGCCTCTGCGCGCTCGGCGCGGCCGTCTGAATTCCTGCTGCTCAGGTGCTCGCGCGCGCGTTTGAGCCAGTAGCGGGCCCATGCGAATTCGATACTCAGAATCGCAAGACCCAGCGGAATCACGACGAGGCCCGGTCCCGGCGTGACGAGCATGACGAGGCCGAGCAGCAGCAACGTCGCACCGACAACGGCAATGACGATGCGCCGTGCGGTCTTGTAAGTCAGATGTGCGATGTGCCTGATCACGGCGCGTACCGAAAAGGATTGCGGGGGGCTCTCAGGATGCGTCGGTCGGCGCGAGCTTCGCGCCGAGGAAGTCGACCGCGCGCTGCCAGGCATCCTCGCTGATTTTCTCGTCGTAGGTGCCGCGCCTGGGATCCGCGAACGCATGGCCGACGTCGTCGTACACCTGGAGGGTCACGTCCTTGCGCAAGCGCTGCATGGCCTTTTCGAAAGCGCGCACGGTTTCGATCTTTATGCCGCGATCCCGCGCGCCGAAAAACCCCAGTATCGGCGTCTCGATCACGCGCAGCCGGTCCTCGTCGTTATCGACCTGGCCGTAGTAGATGACCGAGGCGTCGAGTTGGTTCGGGTAGAGCATCGTCGAATTGAACGACCAGCCGCCGCCGAAACCCCAGCCCAGCACCGCCTTCTTCGGCGCCCCGGCGACATCGACGAATGCCAGCGCCTGGCGCAGGTTCGATTGGACGTCATCGGGATTCTCCACCACCGAGATCATCATCGAACGTGCCGTGGCGACGTCGTCGGCAAGCTTTCCGCCGTAGAGATCGACGGCGAGCACCATGTAACCCTCGGCGGCGAGGCGGCTGGCCATGTCGCGCGTGTCGTCGTCGAGACCCCACCAGTCATGAATGATGATGATTGCGGGCAGCGGCTCGATCATGTCGGATGGAAACGCGAAGTAGCCGTAAACGAGTTCTTCGTCTACCTCGGCATAGGCCAGCGATTCCGCATCGACCGAGCGCCCGGCCTGCGACTGTATCGTGCGCCGCGACGATTTTCGCGAATCCTGTTTGCCGGTCCCGCCGGCACCGTCCGCGGCGCCACGATCCCCGCTGTCCTCGGAGCCGCAGCCGGCACAGAGCATCGCGACACCGATCAGCGCCGCGAGCAGAATGCCTCGAATTGGGGTGCGTGCAAACATGTCTGGGTTCCGCCGCTTTTCGCCCAGTGTAATCGAAAATTCGGGCGCGTCGTAATTCCGTGCGGTCGCGACAGCCGCTGGCAACCGCCAGCCGGATGTTTCACGAGTTCGATTCATCCGGGCTAGACTGCCGGTTTCCCCGATCACGGGAGCTCCCTTGAGCCTGCTCGCCGAATCCCTCGTTTATCTCTCCGCGGCGCTCGTTTGCGTACCGATCAGTCGCTGGTTGGGATTCGGCTCGGTGCTCGGCTACCTGGCCGCGGGCATCGTGATCGGACCGTTCGGACTCGAACTGATTTCGGACGTTGAACACATTCTGCATTTCGCCGAGCTGGGCGTCGTATTCCTGCTGTTCGTGATCGGGCTGGAATTGCAGCCGTCGCGTCTGTGGGTACTTCGCCGCATGGTGTTCGGGCTCGGCGCGAGCCAGTTCGTCGTTACTGCGATCGTCATCGCCGCGCTCGCGTGGCTCGCCGGCATGGCGCCGCTGACGGCGGCGATCATCGGCCTGGTTCTCGCGCTGTCATCGACGGCATTCGTGTTGCAGATGCTCGCCGAGAAAAAAGAGCTGTTGAGTTCACACGGGCGCGCGGCGTTTTCGATATTGCTGTTCCAGGACCTCGTGGTCATTCCGTTGATCGCCCTGCTGCCGCTGCTCGGCGGCTCCGGCGGCCACGTCGACCTGATCGGGCTTGCGACGAGTATCGCGATACTCGCGGGCCTGGTCGTCGGCGGCCGTTACCTGCTGCGACCGGTCCTGAAGGTCGCCGCCGGGAGCGGCATACCCGAGCTGTTCACCGCGACGGCGCTGCTCGTGGTGATCGGCGCGGCCCTGCTGATGGAATTCGCCGGCATGTCCATGGTCCTCGGCGCCTTCATTGCGGGCATACTGCTTGCCGATTCCGAGTATCGCCACCAGCTCGAAGGCGATATCGCGCCGTTCAAGGGCCTGTTGCTCGGGCTTTTCTTCATCGCGGTCGGCATGTCCGTCAACCTCGCTACGCTCATCGATCGGCCGCTGCAGATACTCGCGATGGTCGTGGCCCTGATGGCGGCCAAAGCACTCGTGCTGATCGCGCTCGCACGCGCTTTCGGCATTTGTAACCGGCAGCATTCCTACCGGCTGGCAGCCGCCATGTCGCAGGGCGGCGAGTTCGCTTTCGTGCTGTTCGCCCTCGCGACGCGTGAAGGACTGCTGTCCGCGGCCGTCAGCGACGAACTGACGCTCGCCGTAACGGTCTCGATGTTGCTGACCCCCGTCTTCTACCTGGCCGCGGAACTTTTCGCCGGCCGTGACGAGGTCGAGCCGACGATCGCGTACGACGATATGGGCGCGGGCCATAACGATATTCTGATCGTCGGTTTCGGGCGCGTCGGCCAGATCGTCGGCCGCGTTCTGCAGAGCATCGGGCAACGCTTCACGGCGCTCGACTCGGATGCCACGCAGGTCGATCTCGTGCGCAGGTACGGCAACAAGGTTTTCTTCGGCGACGCGAGTCGCGTCGACGTGCTGCGCGCGGCCGGCGCCGAGCATGCGAAAATCGTCGTGATCGCGCTGTCGGACATGCAACGATCGCTCGATATCGCGGCGACGCTGAAGCGGAATTTTCCGCAATTGACGATCGTCGCGCGTGCCAGGAACCGCCGCCATGCTCACAAGCTGATGGACGTCGGCGCCGACCACATCGTTCGCGACACTTTGCTGTCGAGCGTGGCGATGAGCGAAGTCGTCCTGGGCCGCCTCGGATTGGATGAAGAGGCCGCGACGCGGGTTACCGAGGCGTTCCTGCGGCACGACGAAAAGCTGCTCGTCGAACAGCATGCCGCCTACGATTCAGAGGAGAAACTGATTCAATCCGCGAAGGAAACGGCACGCGAACTAGAGGCGCTGCTCCGCGACGACATCAATCGTTGACTATCAGTCCTCGTCGTCCTCCCATTCCTTGAGCTTGCTCTTGTCGACCTTGCGCCAGAGCGCGTTGCTCCTTCGCGAGTAGTCGATGATTTTCGCGACCGTATATACGACGACGATGGCCACGAAAATGAGCACAGGCAGGAGTCCGTCAGGCATCTCAGGCACTCGCTTGTCGGGGTCGTCCGGACATACTATCTGAAAATGGCGGCCAACGATCCAGACAGTCGCGACGAGCCGGCGGGATGACGCCGCCCGATCGGACGCCATTCGCGTGGCGCCGCTTTATTGCTTTCGTTCGCCTGTCGCTCAGCGACAACGACCTCGACTTCACGCGCGTGCCGGTCGGCCGCGCGCTCGGCCTGCTCGCAATCCCGATGATGCTCGAGCTGTCGATGGAAGCCGTGTTCGCCGTCGTCGACATCGCATTCGTGTCGCGCCTGGGTACGGACGCGATCGCCGTGGTCGGCATCACCGAGGCGCTCGTCACCATCCTTTACGCAATCAGCATCGGCCTCGGCATGGGCGTAACGGCGATGGTTGCGAGGCGGATCGGGGCGCAAGACCCCGATGGTGCCGCGCGGGTCACGGGCCAGGCCATCTGGGTGGGCGGAATCGCGGCCGTCACGATCGGGCTGGGCGGCGGCATTTACGCACGCGAGCTGTTGTCCATGATGGGCGCATCGGCGAGCGTCGTCGACAGTGGCAGCGGCTACACCACCATCTTGCTTGGCGGATCGGGAAGCATTACCTACCTGTTTTTGCTCAATGCCGCGTTTCGCGGCGCCGGCGATGCCGCGATCGCGCTGCGCTCGCTCTGGCTTGCGACGGCAATCAACATCGTCCTCGACCCGTGCCTGATTTTCGGACTCGGCCCGTTTCCCGAAATGGGCGTCACGGGTGCCGCCGTTGCGACGACCATCGGCCGCAGCGTTGGCGTCGCCTACCAGATCCGTCACCTGTTCAGTGGCCGCGGCCGGCTCGCGTTTCGCATGCCGCACCTCTATTTCGCGGGCGCGCTGATACGGCGGATGCTGTTGATTTCCGGCGGCGGTGTCGCGCAATTCTTCATCGCGAGCGCGAGCTGGGTCGTGTTGATGCGCGTCGTTGCCCAGTATGGCAGCGGTCCCGTGGCGGCCTACACGATCGCCCTGCGGCTGATTGAATTCGCGCTGCTGCCAGCCTGGGGTCTCGGCAACGCGGCGGCAACTCTCGTCGGCCAGAATATCGGTGCCGGATTTCCCGAGCGCGCCGAGGCCTCGGCCTGGCGCGCCGCCGGCTACAACGCGATGTTTCTCGGCGTCGTCGGCATGCTGATGCTCGTGGCCGCCGCGCCGATCGCGGGCCTCTTCAGCAACGACCCGGAGGTACTCGCATACGGCGCCAGCTGTCTCAGGATTCTCGGTATCGGGTATCCTGTGTACGCCGTGGGCATGATCATGATTCAGTCGCTCAACGGCGCCGGCGACACCGCCACGCCCTCGATACTGAATTTCATCTGCTTCTGGTTGCTGCAGATTCCACTGGCGATAGCGCTGGCCGATGCCCTCGGCTTCGGGCCGAATGGAGTGTTCGTGGCCGCGGTCGTCGCGGAATCCGCATTGACGATCTTGGGGGTCATGGTATTTCGACGCGGCGGCTGGAAGACGCACGCCGCATGAGCATTGCAACGTGAAGGAGCTTGCAGAGATGTCCGAGCAGCTACACCTCGCCGACATGACCGCCAGGATGCGCAGGGCGGGCCCGGGTTCGCATCGGCGCCGGCACCGGTAATGTCGGGACCACCCCTCATCGAACTGCACAACGCCACCATCTGGCGCGGCTCCAGTCGCGTATTCGAAGGGCTCAACCTCAGGATCGAAGAGCACGAGCGCGTCGCTATTCTCGGCCCGAACGGGAGCGGAAAAACGACGCTATTGAAGACGATCAATCGCGAACTCTATCCCGTCGCCGGCAGCGACTCGTGGGTCAGGATTCTCGGCCGCGAGCGCTGGAACGTCTGGGAACTTCGCAAACAGATCGGCATCGTTTCAGACGACCTGCAGCATCGCTACACGCCGACGGCGACCGCGCTCGAAGTCGTTTTGTCCGGTTTCCATTCGAGTATCGGCATGCAGGGCACGCTCGCGGGCCGCGTGACCGCACGACAGCGCGACGCCGCAGTGCGCGTCTTGCGGGAACTGGGTATCGACGGGATGGCGGCCAGGAAGCTCGAACACTTGTCGACCGGCGAGCAGCGGCGGGTGCTGCTCGGCCGGGCCCTC